>JBGOUW010000007.1:0-24872 GCA_041477755.1 Binatia bacterium | reverse complement strand
GATCACCGTTCCGTTGGTGCGAATGGGCTCAAGAATGTCGCGGTGGGCTTGAAGGGAATCGGCAAAGCCGGGGACGAAGAATCCGCCCCGGCGCAAGGCCGCCACTAGGTTGCGCACGAGGGCATCGCGCTGGGCGCCTTGAAAATAGATCAACACGTTGCGACAGAAGATGACATCGACCTGCGTAACCGGGAGTGCCCCAGTCAGATTGCAGCGCAGCCAGCGTACGCCACGCCGCAGCTCCGGAGTGATCTCGAACTCGGTCCCGACCGGCTGCAGATAGTGATCGCGCCGCCACGAATCCAGCATGGCGACTTCACGTGCCGAGTAGCGGCCTCGCGCCGCCCGCTCGATGGCATCCCCGCTCACGTCCAACCCCACCACCTCCACTTCGATGTCTTCCAGCAGCGGCCGCGACTCCTCGGCGATCATCGCCAGGGAATACGCTTCTTGGCCGGTGGAACAGCCCGCACTGATCAAGCGCACGCGGCGCCGGCCGTCGCGCACCGCGTCGCGCGCCAGTTGCGGTAGAATGAAACGCGCCAGGGCGTGAAACTGCCCCGGGTCACGCAGAAAACTGGTTTCGTGAATGCACAGCCGTTCGATCAACGTCTGCAACTCACCGCCGCTCACCGGGCTCTCCTGCAGCAAGCGGGCGTAGTCGCCGAAACTCAATGCAAGATCGCGCATGCGAGTGGCCACATGGCTACTGAGGTGCGCTTCGTGCGGTCCACCGAGGTAGAGCCCGCAGCGAGCCGCCACCGCGTCGCGCACCCAGGCGACCTGCCAATCGGGAAGTTCGAGGGTACGCGTCATGGCGGCCCGTGCTCGGCAGCAATCGCGTCAGATCGCGGTGGTGTGACCGTTGCCGGTGGCGTCGGGATCTTCGAGCGCGACCACCTGCGCCGTCGGGGTCTCGGTTTCCGCGTGGCCGTTGCCATTGCCGATGGCCTCGACGCGGAACAACCCGATCTGCGCATTCAGCTCCGACGAGACTTCGATCAGCGACGCGGTGCTGTGCTGCGTCTGTTCCGACGACACCTGGGCCTGGCGAGCGACGTCCGAGATACTCAACATCGCGTCGCTCAAGCTGGTGGCGCCGCGCACCTGCTGGTTGGCAGCCAACGAGATTTCGGCGATCAGCTCGGCGCTCTGCACCGACGCCCGCAAGATGCGATCGAGGGCGTTACCGGCTTCCGACACCAACCCTAGCTGCTGTTCGACGTGTTCGGCCTGGCGTTCCATGCCGCTCACCGAGTCGTTGGTCTCGGCCTGGATCGCGGCGATCAAGCGCGCAATTTCCTCCGCGGCACCTTCGGTGCGCTCCGCCAGCTTGCGGACTTCGTCGGCAACGACGGTGAAGCCGAGGCCGTGTTCACCGGCGCGCGCCGCTTCGATGGCGGCGTTGAGGGCCAGCATGTTGGTCTGCGCCGAGATCTTCTGAATCGTCCCGATGATGGTGGAGATTTCCATCGAGCGCTCACCCAGGCGCTTGATCTTGACGGCGGAGGCGCGGGTGTTCTTCTCCAGCGCATCCATGCCGATGACGACGCGTTTGACCACATTGCCGCCCTGGTGCGCAGCTTCTTCGGCGCGCTTGGCGGCTTCGGCGGCGACCGTCGCGTTCTCGGACACCGATTGAATGTTCGAGGTCATCTCCTGCACCGCCGCGGTGGTGCTGGTGATGTCCGAGGTCTGGCGCGCCGAGCCTTGCGCGAGTTGCTCGGCGGAGGCCTGAATCTGGGTGGCCGACGAGACCACACGGGCCGATACACCCTTGAGGTGCTTGATCAGTTCGCCAACGTTCTCGAACATCAGGTTGAGCGCGTCCGCCAGGTTACCCAGCACGCCGCTGCCGACTTGGGCACGCTGCGTCAAGTCGCCTTCCGAGGCGCCGGCTACCACGGTCAGCAGGTCACGGATTTCGTTCTGCAGCCGCTTTCCTTCCTCTTCGGCTTGCACCAGAGCATCGACGCGTTCGTCGAGCATCTGGTTAAAGCCGGTGGCGAGCAACCCCAGCTCGTTGCGCGCCTTGACCTTGACGCGGGCGCGGAAGTTGCCCTGTTGAATCTCGCGCATCGTGCTGGCCAATGCCCGCACCGGACGTGTCAGCAGCGTGGAGTACAACAACGTGAATACGACGACGAGGCCGATCAACCCACCACCGATCTGGAGGCTCAGGGTGCGCAGCCGTTCCACCGGCCGGAGCGCTTCGGCTTCGTTGATCTCGGCGACGATACCCCACTGCAGGCCGCGGATCTCGACCGGGGTCGAGGCGCCGAGCACACGGATGGACATGTAGTTCTCGTAGGCAGGCGTCTCGCCCGGGGACGGGTAAGTCAACCCGTCGTTCACCGCCATCACCGCCGCGGTATCGACCTTGCTTTGGAGCACCGTCGTCCCAGTCTGGCCGATAATGGCTCCCGAGGGCAGCTCGTGATTCAGGAAGCGGCTGTCGCTCCGCATCAGGAAATCGCGCCCAACCAGATACGTTTCACCGCTTTCGCCCATACCGACTTCTTCCCACTTCTGGTCGGCAGTCATGATGCTGTTGATACCGGCAATCGGCACCTGCACGATCACCACGCCGGTCTTCTGGCCGTTCTCGAACACCGGGGCGCCGGCAAAGGCCATGGCCTTGCCGCCGAGCGGAAGGTATTGCTTGAAGTCGACCACCAAGTAGTCGCCCTCGCGCGACTCGGCTTGCAAACGTCGGAACAGTTTGCCGATCGTTTCGTCACGGTACGGGCCATCGAGTAGGTTGGTCTGGAAGTCCGTTCCCTTGGACACCGAGTAGATGATGCGGCCGGTGTTGGCGTCAATCAGATAGAGATCTTGAAAGCGGAACTTCTCCACCATGCTGCGGAAGATCGGATGCCAGACGGAGTGATAGGCAGTGTAACGGGTGCCGTCATTGCTGCTTTCGAAGAGCTGTTTGCTGCCCTCGGGGTTCGGATTCATCGCCACGTAGGCCGATTGCAGCCACACCGCCGAGCGTTGCGGCAGCAAGAGCGACTTGATGTCGATGCGTTCGCGCCGAATGTCGCGTTCGTACCGCTTTTCGAGGAACTGCTTGAGCGCCAGCATGTGCTCCTTCATGCCCGGCCCCTCGGTGACGGGGTCACTGTCCAACTCGCGGGTGGCGTTGCTGAACTGCTTGACCGCCAGCACGGTGCTGGGGTTGCGGGCAATCGTGATGACCTGGTCTTCCACCAGGCGGAAGTGGCGTTCGATCTCGCGCTTCTTGTTGTCGCGGATCGATTGCAGCTGCCGCACGGCCTGTTGGCGCAGCGCGTCGGCGCCGATTTGATAGCTCTGCCAGCCCAAGAAGCCGAGCGCACCAACGGTGAGCGGGACGAAGAAGAGGATCAGCTGCAGGCGAATCGGCACCCTGAATCCTCTTGCGGGAGTAGTCTTCTCGGCCATGGTGGACCTCCTATTCGTTACTCATTGAAACGTTGCCAACCGCTCGGGCGCCCTCGTCGGCCCCCGGCGGGCGTTGGCTGAAGCGCATGCTCACGGACGTGACGGCTTCGGCGACCAACCGCTGGGCATCGAGCACGGTGACGACTCCGGTGGAACTGGCCCAATAACCGCGGAACAGATGATGCGCCGCGGTATTGTCGGGATAGGCCTTGATCTCGCCGCTGTCGATCGAGCGGACATCGCGCACGCGATCGACGACCAACCCAATCTGGACGTCGCCCGCGGACACAACGAGGATCTGATCGTCAGTACTGTACAGACGCGTCGGCATATCGAGCAGACTATCGAGCTGCACCAACGGCAACACCTCGCCACGAAGATTGATTACGCCGATGAGCGAAGGCGGGGCTTGGGGCACGGGCGTGGCCGGCTCGCCGGTCAACACCTCGCGCGCCGCGGTGACGCTGACGCCGAACTCGCGTCCGCTGCGCGTGAAGATGCAGTAGTCCTCGCCCAGGTGGGCGAGGCGGGCGCTCAATCGGGTCGCGAGATCGAAGTGTAGAGAGTCGCTCACACGAACCTCCTCACCATGGTGACGAGATCGTCGGGGCTAAACGGCTTGGTAAGATAGTCGGCTGCCCCCTGCTTCTGCCCCCAAAAGCGATCACTTTCGCCGTTCTTGGAGCTGACGATCACCACCGGAATCTCCTTCGTGGTGACGTCGCGTTTGAGTTGGCGGCAGGTGGCGAAGCCATCTTGTCCCGGCATCACAACGTCGAGCAAGATGAGATCCGGGAGCTCGGCACGGGCACGCTCGACCGCCTCGAGGCCATTACTGGCCTGAATGCAGTCGTAGCCCTTCGGCGTCAGCGCATCGGCGATCAACTGCACCTCGCTGCGGATATCGTCGACAATCAGAACTTTAGGCATTGGTCCCTCACGCACATGGGTTTCGTATTGTTCACAGAGTGGCCGGCGCGAGCGTTGGCGCCTCGGTGCTGAGCAGGGCCGGCGCCTCCGTGATCGGAGTCTCACCGAGTTCGTGTTCCAGCTCGAAGGCGGAGCGGAGGACGGTGGCGATGCCGCGCTCCGAGAGCGCCGCGGCGCGCGCGGCGGGGTCGTCCGGACCCGTCGTCGCACGGCTCGCATCGGCCAAGCCGATCACGGTCATCGCGCGCGCTTCGGGCAGGCGCTGCAAGTTTCGGAGCTGATCCCACAACGCGCCCGACCATGTGGTCTCGGCAATCAGGTAGGTCGGCCCGTACAGGCGCGTCATCATCGGCAACTGCCTGAAGCCTTCGCTGATAGTGAATACCTGCCAGTCGGGATGCGCCGACAGCAGCGAACGGATTTGCTGGTGAACCGCGCTGTCGCGATGACACGCAACCAGGATCCGCGGGTGACTCGGTGCCATCTCGTTTTCGACCGCGCCCGCGACCACGGCGCGGAACAGCAGACGGCACGAACGGCGGAAGGTATCGAGCAGCGTTTCGTCAAGCGAGCGCACCGAACCGTCGCTGTAGAGCGTGTAGCGCGCCCCCGAGCGCGCATGCTGCAGCGCCTCGGTCAGCTCGTTGCCGAGTCGCTCCATCAAGCCGGTATAGGAGGCGGCTTCGTCGGCGGCCGCACCGGTGGCGGTGTCGACTTCTTCGACGTACACACCTTCGAGGCCGGCGCGCAGCGTCTCGAACATGACTTCGAGCATCTCACGACGCGCCGCTTCGTTGAGACCGGTGTCGATTGCGGCGTCGACTCGCTCGTCGCTCTCAATCTCTTCCAGGTCGTCATGGCCGTTGGCACGGGCGATCTGGTCGGCGCTGTACGCGTAGGCACCGCCGTTGGTGGCTGCCGGCATCGCGGCGGACGTGAACTCAGGCGCGACACTGATCGGCGCGGGCGGCGGAGTCATGACTGGCACCGCGGCGGCCGGCGGAGTTCCTGGCAGCGCCGGGGCCTCGTGCACCGACATCGTCGACTTGACCAACTCGCCGGCCGCACCCTTCGCGAGCACTTCGGCTACGATGCTGGTGACGACTTGCGGCTTGAAGGGCTTGGCGATGTAGCTGACGACGTTGCCGATGTCTTGATAGGCCTGCCGGATCTCAGCCCCTTTCGCCGAAATCAGCACTACTGGAATATGCGCCGTCTCGGGATCGTCGGCGAGCCGACGGCACACCTCGGTTCCCCGCATATCAGGCAAAATGAAGTCGAGCAGGATGAGCGCAGGCTTGAATGACTTGGCCTTCTCGAGGGCTTCGGCACCATCACCCGCGAGATCCAAGACGTAGCCCGCGGGCTTGAGCACGATCTCAAGCGCCTTTCGGATCGTCAAGCTGTCGTCCACGCCGAGAATTCGTGGCTTCTCATCCATCGCGTGTCTCCTTCTTCCTTCCTCAGGGCGCGCTAACGAAGCTGGCGGCCACGACGTTCTTCGTTCAGTTGCTCAGTCACCTCGACCAGCAGCCACACGGCGGAATCGTCGATCCGTTGCGGATACACCGCGGTCTCGGTGGGCTCGAAGTGATACGCCCCCTCGCGCGCCGCGAGGATGCGGCGGAGCGCTCCGCGCCCCCATTCGCCGGGCACGTGCGCATCCGCGATACGGCCTAAATCAAGGAAGATTTCGGTAGGCTCGCCGCCGGCTGGCTGGACGATCACGGTGCCGGTTCGGCGGGCCGTGCTCAAAGCCACCAAATCGCGCAGCAGGGTCTCGGCCGCCATGTCCCCCGCCACCGCGCCATCGCCGGCCCCCGCCTCGTGCTCTTGCACGTGCTTGAGCACCAGGCGCGCCGCGCCGGCCGCGCGCGGCCGACCGTTGCGGCGACTCAGCCGCGCGTAGTTCTTCAAGCCCGCAGGCGTCGGATCTCGCCGCAACTCGGCAGTCAGCTCCACCAACTCGGCCTGACGGTCGCGGAAGGCCTGCGCCTCCTTCAGCAACGGATCGAGCTGTTCGCGCAACGCCCCACTGAGAATCCGATTTGGTTCGAGCAGCCCGTGCATCTTGCCATCCAGATCCACCAGGTGACCGACACTGAGTCCGCCATCGCGGACCAATGTGCTCGCCACAGGGACCTTGGTGCCGAGGTCCAGATCGCGAACGCCAACGCAGGCATCGACCTGGAGGGCCAGCAGGAAGGACCCCGCCCTCACGACCATCAGGGCCGAGCGATCGGTGGCGCCGAGGAGTTCGTTGAGGCCAAAGGCTTCGCGGAGATCTATGACTAGGGCTGGCTGTCCGCGGTGAATGAGAAAGCGACCAACACTGTCGCCCTCCTTCACCATGTGCAGCGGTGCGTCTTCGCGCTGGTACACGGCCTCGACCCAGTCGAGGTGGATGCAAAACAGCCCGTCGTCGACGGTGAAGACCAGTACGCGAGCTGTGCGGCTTGCCTCTGCAATCGCTGGGTTCGTCATAACTCCTCCGCTTCATCGCGGGAATGAGCAGGAGGTATGCCACTTGGCTTGTGAGATGGCGGCTTCCCGAACTTGTGAGGGGCTCCGCGTCGCGGTGGTACCCATTTAACGCAGCGTTCAACATGCGTCACAGCAAGCGGGCCGCGCTCACAAGCGCAGAGCACTCGGCCTTCATCTCAGCACGGCGAATAGCAAGGAGCGGGATCGGCTGCGGCTTGCCGCGTCAACCGGTCAAGCAATTTGCAGCGGTTGGACCAGCGCTTGGTGGGCCAGAAACACCGCAGCAACGCGCCGCGGCGTTCAGTTCCGCACCGAGACGTTCGCGGTTGTACGAGATCCAGCCAGGCGCCGGCTCTCGCTTGGTCGCGTCCCTTCATCCTTTAGGAGGCACCCGATCTGCGCGGCTAGAGGCGCGAGGAGTCGAGCCGACAGAGCGCTCAGCGCTCGGCCGGCATACGTTGGACGCCTCGTCAACTGAGTAGCGCAGTGATGTGCGAAGGTCTCCCCGGTGCGGCTTCGGAGTCGGATGGCGTTGCTGGCATGGCTTCTGCTGTTTCATTTGCTGAACTCATGGAGGTTGCATGATGATAAGGCGACACCTTCCGACGTGTCTCGGCCTGGCGGCATTCGCACTGCTGTTGGGGGTTAGCGTTCTGCGCGCGCAAAACGTTGACTGGGGCGATCTGTCCGATGAAGGGCAGAAGCCGGCGCCCAAAGCGCAACCCGCGCCCGCACCGGCGGTCGTTCCGGCGCCAGCGGCAGCCGTACCTGCCGCGAAGCCGTTGACGTTGGAAGACTCTTTGCGTCGTAAACCGATTGCGAAAGCAGCGCCAGCGGCCGCACCTGCCGCGCCTGCGCGCAAAGTGGCCAAGGCTCCCCCCGTACCCGCGCCCAAACGTGTAGCGGCTCAGCAGCCGGCGCCGCAGGTCTCGGAGCCGGTCACGGCACGAGTCGCCGAGACGGCTCCCGATCCCGTCGTTGCCACCGCGCCAGCGCCGGCTCTAGTGGTGGCCGAGCGCGAAGCCTCGGCGGCCGACGAGGCCGAACCGCCGGCCGCGGTCGCTGCCGTCGCTGCGGAACGGGCGGCGCCCGTCGAAGCGCCCAAGGCCAAGACCCAGCCTCCTGAGCAAGTAGCGAAACTCGACTTCCCGAAAGCCGCCCCGGCCGCACCGGCCGACGCGGGCGATGGCAAATCGTGGACCCTCGACAGCAACAACTGGCAGCAAGGGGAAGGCCTGCTCCCGCCGACGGTGCTCAAGCGCGTGAAGGAGGGCCAATACTTCTACAAGGTTTCGCCCGTTGATCCCGAGAAATTCAAACAGAACTATTCTAAGCCCTTCTGGGCTGCGAGCGAAGCCAATGACGGGAAGTACGATGTCGATCCGGCGACCTGCGGTCTGAAGGACCTGAAGACCGGCAAGGCACCGGAGTTCTACTTCGGCTATCCGTTCCCGCGTATCGACGCCAAGAACGACCCCATGGCCGCGTGCAAGATGGCGTGGAACTTCACCGCGGCCAATCAGATGCAAAATGGCGCGGGCGCCACGTTCTCTCTCAATGGGATCGACGGCAGCGGTGAGTTCAAGCGCATCAAGCTATGGCTGCACGCGCAATCATTCCACGGCCGTTCGGCCGGACCGATTGCAAACCCTGAGAACTTGCGCGACGAGTCGATGACCCAAGTGCTTGAGCCGCAGGACATCGACGGCGTGGGCGGGCTCACCAAGCGCGTGAACGACTGGACCTCGCAGGACGAGACGTGGTTCTACGTACCATCCACACGGCGCGTCCGGCGCGTCAACGCCGCCACTCGGTCGGACCCGGTCGCCGGACTTGACATCTTCGGCGACGATCTCAACTGCTACGCCGGCAAGGTCGAGTACTACAAGTGGAAGCTGGTTGGGGAGACCGACATCTTGGCGCCAGTGCTCAGGCCGTACGCACTGCCGCAGAAACAAATTAGTGAGACCAGATCCGAAGTGGAGATCCCGTACTTTCGGGCCTCGTACGAGACGCCGGGGAGCAAGGGCGCGCCATGGTTGGTGGTGGAGAACCTCACCCTCGTACCACGCCCGGTGTGGATCATCGAAGGCCAAGCCGACGATCCGTACTACAACTTCGGCAAGGTCATCATGTACATGGACAAGGATATGTATCGGATCTACTGGAAGCTTGTTCACAACAAAGCTGGTGAATACTTCTACAATGCTATGTGTGCCTACCACTGGTCAAAGAGCGCCGATGGGAGTTTCTCTGCCGTTACACCGAACATGGTCGTCGGCGTGAACGATAAGACGAACCGAGCAGCACTTGGTGGTCGCTACAAGACCCAATTTCTCGAGAGCAAGTACGAGGACTCGTATTTCACTCTGCACCACCTGACGCACATGTCGGACTAGGCAACGGCCGACACCGCAGACTGCGCGTGAGGTAGAAGGAGCAGTTAGAAAATGATGAAGCTACGAACTCGGACCGTCCTGGCCTTGTCGGTCTGCACAGCCCTGGTCAGTGCTGCGAGCGCGCCGGCACAGGTCGACTGGAGCGATCTGTTCCCCGAGGAAGGCGGCAAGCCCGCCGCCAAAGCGCAACCGGCGCCCGCACCGCAGCCACAGCGGGCCGCGACGGCGGCGCAGCCCAAAGCGCCAGTCGCCACAGTCAGCCAGGCTCCGTCGTCCGCTAGGCCGGTCGCGAAACCGGTGGCCAAGGCACACTCGGCGCCGATCCGACGCGCCGCCACATCCAAGCCGAGTCGGCGTGTCGCCAAGCCGCGCCTGCAAAAGGATGATCGCGAATTTCCGTCGGCGGCGGCCGGGAGCAGCGCTCCCCGACTCAACCGTCAAGCCGCCGCGCGACGGTCAAGCCCGCCGCCGGCGAGGATTGAAGAAGCGAAAGCGACTGCGGCTCCTGAGGCCAAGATCGAGCCGGCACCGCGCATCGTCGAAGCGGAAGTAGTACCCGCCAAAACCGAGCCAGTTGCGGTGAAGCCGGAGGTCGTCGCCGCGCAGCCAGCGGCCGAGCCAGAACAGATCGCTGCCGCGCCACAACCAGTGGCCGCGCCTGCCCCAATCAAGAAGGTCGAACCACCTGTGGTGCGCGAAAGTGCGCCGGCGGTCCTGCCCGCCGCAGAACCTCCTCCCCTCGCTCCGGCGGCAAAGCGTGCTAAAGCCGAACCGGTAGTGGCAGAGCCTGCGCCAGCACGCGCGCCCATTCAAGTCGCCGCCGCCCCCGCGGAAGCGGCGATGCTGGTAGCGAATCACAACAGCGCGCCACGAGGCGCCTCCGGCGGCGGCCTCGTGCCGGTCGAGCCAGGGACGGTGATCACCGACAAAAACATGGATCAGTATCCCGACGTGCTCACGCCGGGGCTCGAGTGGGCGATTCGCTATGGCTTGCGTATGAAGGTCATCGAGCCCCGCCGCATCGAATTGTTCCGCGAGTACCGTGAAGCCACCGAAAAGTACTCTGGGCAAGCGAAGCTGAGCCCTGACGGGCGTCGAGTGCTCAACTACACTGCAGGCCAGCCATTCCCCAATATCGACTCCAATGACCCGCAGGCTGCGCTGAAGATCATGTGGAACTACGACTACCGGTCTCAGATTACCGACGACCTCAACGCTCAGAACTTCGATGCCGACACCGGCTCATTCAGCAAGAATCGCGGCCTGGCGGTGGAGCGGCACTACTTGATCGACTACCTGCGCCGTCTCAATTACACGGGCCGGCTCTTCGTCGATCCGAAGCCAAGCTTGCCGAATCCCGACGATGTCAGATTCAAGGAGTCCCTGCACCCGCTGAGCGAGCCGTTCGATCTCAAAGGTGTCGGCGCTACGTTCTACCGTTACAACGACGCGGATCGGCAAGACGACAGTTGGCTCTACCTGCCGCAATTGCGCCGTGTACGGCGCCTTTCGAGCGCGCAACGTTCGGACGCTTTGTTCGGGCAAGACACGGACATCGACAGCTATTACGGCTACAACGGCCACATCGGGTGGGCGGACTGGAAACTCCTCGGCGAGCGCACCGTGATGGCCGTCATGCATGGGCAGAACGTTCCCGTCAAGTGGCAGGAGCCCGAGGACTGGGTGTTTGATGATGCGTGGGAACCGCGGCAGGTGTATGTCATAGAGGCCAACTCAAAGCTGCCGCAGTATGCCTACGGGAAGCGCATCCTCTACCTCGACAAGCAAACCTGGCTGGTGACGAACTCCGATATCTACGATCGGGCGGGCCAGTTGTGGAAAGTGTGGATCAACGATCACAGTTTCAAGAAGGAAGCGATTCCAGGCGCGAAGGTATCGCACTACGCGGACGAAATGGCCTTCGTACACGCGCTCGTCATGCTCGACACTCAATTGGTTCACGCGACCAAAGCGGCGCTCCCCAGCACGCACACGCCGAACGAAGAGTGCATCTACCTCAACTTCGGCGCCAAGTCCGGGACGTCGGAAGATTTTTTCACGGTCGCCAATCTGATCTCGTCGGGCCACTGATTCGCCTGGGATGAGGGGCGCGCCGCGTCCCTCATCCGGCCCCCCTACGGTGCGTCGCTGGAAGCCACCGGCACGCGAACCTTGACAAGTCGACGCGGATGCTTGGATATAGGCGGCTAATGAGACCACTACTGGCAGCGCTCCCCGCACTCGCCCTGCTGGCGGCATGTACTCAGCCGGCGTCGCACTTGCCGCCGGCTCCTTCGTACACATTCCGCCAGGCGGAAGATGCGTTCGCGCGCGGCGACTACGTCGTCGCCGTAGCGAACTACCGCCGCTTCCTCGATGCCACGCCAGAGGAAGCCTATGTGCCGCGCGCCTACTATCAGCTCGCACTCGCGCAACATCATCTGCACCAACAGGACGCGTCGCTCGCGACGCTCGATGAATTGAAGCAGCGCTACCCCAATCGCCACTGGGTGCAAGTGGACGCCTTGCGCGGCGACGACGAACTGGCTGAGGATAAACGGGTCCAGGCGCTGATCGACTGGGAGCAAGCCTGGCAACAGGCCAGCCCGGCCGAACAAAGCCGTCTCCGCGGTCGTATCGAGTCGGTCGCGAAACAGTTGACCGACGATGAGCGCACGGAAGCCAACCAAGTTGTGCTCACCCCGACGGTCCGTGAAATGATGGGCCTGAACGACTTGATGGCGGTGGCGCCGATGCCGGAGAGCGGCGAGATTGAGTTGACCAAGCCCGCAGAGATCGAACCGGATATCGTGCCACCCCCGCCGGCGGGCGAGGATGTTGCCGCGACCGCACCGACTGAAGCCGCCGAAACGGCCGCCATGGAAGAAGCCGAGCCCCCGCCTCCGGTTGGCAGCGAGACGATCGCTGTGCCGCCAGTGCCGGAGGTAACATCGACCACGCGAGTCGCGTGCTTGCTCCCGCTCACCGGACCGGATCACGCATACGGCATGCGGGCGTTGGCAGGCTTGCGCCTCGCGTTTGCCGACGCGCCGCAACATCTCGTGATCCGTGACACCGGTGGCGATCCGGCCAGCAGCGCCGCTTTGGTGCGCGCGCTCGATAAGGATCCGACGGTGCTAGCGGTGATCGGTCCGTTGCGCAGCAGTGAATCCGAAGTGGCGGCGCCAGTGGCGGAACGTGAACATTTTCCCATGCTGTTGCTGTCGCAAGGTGAGGGGCTCGCCGGCGGATCGGTGTTCCAAGTCGCGATGACTCGCAATCAACAAGTGGTGCTGCTGGTGGGCTACGCGGCTGACACACTCAAGATCGAGCGCGCCGGCATCATCTATCCCAACGACGGCTACGGCACCGCGTTCGCCGAAGCCTTCGAAGCCGCCTTCACCGCGCGCGGCGGTCATATTGTCGGGACGGAAACCTACCAGCCGGGCGAGACCGATCTTTCCACCGTCACCGCCGCGGTACGCGACTGGAGCGGTGCCGGGCTGCAGGCCGTGTTCATTCCCGACGCCGCCCGCATGGCCGCAGCGGTTGCCGCGCACGTGCGCAGCGAAGCCCCCGAGGTCACGCTGTTGGGAACGGAGAGTTGGAACGACCCGGCCGCGCTCGCCAACGCGGGCGCGGCAATCAACGGAGCGATCTTCGCCGACTCGTTCTTTGCGAATAGCACGCGGCCTTCGACACGTGAGTTCGTGGAACACTTCGAGCGCGGTACAGGCCGCCCGCCAACCGTGTTCGAGGCCCAAGCCTTCGATGCCGGCCTCGCCGTCCGCCGCGTGTTCGAGAACGGCGCGACCTCGCGTGAGCAAGTGGCGGCACAACTCACCGCGCTCTCCAACTTCGAAGGTGCCGGGGTGCTGCGTTCCGCCGATGGTGGCTTCCAACGCGATCTGTCGCTGCTCCGTTACCGCGACGGACAGATCGAAGAGATCACACCCGGCAGTTAGTCGATTGCGATCCACGCTCTTCTGATCCCTCGCCCGCATCGCTCGCTCGAATGCTGGGGGGGCGGATCCGGAAACCATATCACTCTTCGTCGAACTTGCGGTCGAACAACGCACCGAGGGCGTCGAGGAGTTCTTCCGCTTGCGAGCCGACGGCTTCGATTTCAATCACGCTGCCTTGCGCGGCGGCCAGGATCATCAAGCTGATGATGCTCTTGCCGTCTACGCTTTGACCGTCTTTCGTGATGGTGACCTGCGCGTCGTACTTGTTCGCGGTCTGCACCAGCATCGCGGCCGCGCGCATGTGCAAGCCGAGGCGGTTCTGGACTTCGAAGGTTCGCCGCGCCGGTTCCATCACTGGTTTTCTCAGCTCGCTCAGCGCCCGAGGTCACGGTGGCGTATTTGCGTGGACAAACCCTTTTCAGCGAAGATCACGCTCAATCGCTCGACGATCGCCACCGAGCGGTGCCGCCCGCCGGTGCAGCCGACTGCCACAGCGAGCGACGCCTTGCCTTCGCGCTGATAGAGCGTGAGCACGAGTTCCAACAGGCCGCTGATCCGCTTGAGGAACTGGCGACCCTCATCGCGATCGAGCACGAACCGAGCGACCGTGGTATCGAGCCCGTCGCGGTCGCGCAACTCGTCGACGAAGAACGGGTTGGTGAGGCAGCGTGCATCGAAAATCATCTCGGCATCGGTGGGCAGGCCAAACTTGTAGCCGAACGAGGTCAGCAGCAGCCGCAGCGCGCCCTTCTCCAGACCGGTCGCGTAGAGCCGCGTCAGCTCTCCGCGCAACTGATGAATGTTGAGGACGCTGGTGTCGATGACGCGGTCGGCGCGTTCGCGTAGCCCGGCAATCGCTTCGCGCTCGCGCGCAATGCCGGCGAGCGGCCCGTCGTTGCCCGCCAGCGGGTGGGGCCGACGGGTCTCGCTGAAGCGGCGCATCAGCACGTCATCGGCGGCGTCGAGGAAGAGAATCTCCACGCGCCAGCCTTGCCGGTTCAGGTCGTCAAGGATCGCGGGGTAGCCGTGCAGGAACTCACGCTCACGCAGGTCGATGCCGAGGGCGACGCGGTTGATCCCTTCGGTCGCAGTTTCGCACAGTTCGAGAAAGCGCGGCAGGAGCACCACCGGCAAGTTGTCGATGCAATAGAATCCCAAGTCTTCGAGGACGTGGATGGCGGTGCTCTTGCCGGCACCAGCCATACCAGTGACGATGACGACGCCGAGGGTACGTTTCACGGTGAGGTCTCGCCGCGCGGCCGGCGTATCGCCTTAGAGCCGTTCATCCTCCTCCCGGATGATGCGGCAGAGTTCAGCCTGATCGGGCGCCGCCAGTAAGCGTACGCGGAACGCGCGATCCTTCAGCAAACGCGACACGCGCGCCAGTGCCTTGAGATGTTGGCCGACGGAATCGTCGGGCGCGACGAGCAAAAAAAACAGCTGCGTCGGGCGACCGTCGAGTGACTGAAAGTCGACGCCCTGCAGGTGACGCCCGAAGGCTCCGAGCACTTCGTGCAACCCGGGCAGCTTGCCGTGCGGAATGGCGATGCCATCGCCGATCGCGGTGCTGCCGAGACGCTCGCGCTCCCACAGCACTTCCACCAAGCGCTCGGCGTTGATCGCCGGGTGCTGCGCCGCGAGGTGCTCGGCCAACTCGCGCACGACCGTCTCCTTGGTTTGTCCCTGAAGCGACGGGATGACCAATTGATCCGACAGGATCTCGCTGATCTTCATTGGGACGCCTCAGGCGACCTCGGGCTCGATCAAGCCGTAGTTGCCGTCGCGCCGCCGGTAGATGACACCGATCTCATCAGTGGCGGCATTTTTGAACAGGAAGACATCCTTCTTGAGGACGTTCATCTGCATCACGCCCTCCTCGACCGACATGGGCTTCACCGTAACGCGCTCGGTCTCGACCACCGGGCCGCGACGGGCGCGCGTGGTGCGGGCCGGCGCGGCGGGCACGTCGTTCACCGAGTTGTCGTGCTTGCGGGCCTTGCGCTTGGTGGTGCGCTTGGCGACCTGCCGCTCGATCTTCGCCATGGCGAGGTCGATGGCGGAGTACAGATCGCCGGTCTCCTCGGTGGCGGTGAAACGCATGCGGTCGGCGGCCACGACGAGCTCCGCGATGTGGCGGTGCTTGTCGACTTCGAGCACCACGTGGGCGTCGAGGGGATGGTGGACGAACTTCTGCAGACGCTCGGTCTTGGTCTCGGCGTAGCGACGCAACGCGTCGGTCGGCCGCACATGCCGAAAAGTTACCGTCACAGACATAGGAGCACTCCTCTAGGTGGACAGAATCAGGTTGCGGCGGGCATCAGAACACTTGGCGCCGCTTTGACGACGGAAGGATCGCCATCATCTCGCGGTACTTGGCGACGGTACGGCGCGCGATATCGATGCTCTCCTTGGCAAGCGTTTGGGCGATGTGCTGATCGCTGAGCGGATGGCGTGCGTCTTCGGCGGCGATGATGTTGCGGATGCGCTCCTTCACGCTCTCGGCCGAGACATCTTCGCCACCGTCGCTGCGGTTGAGGCTGGAAGTGAAGAAAAATTTCAGTTCGAAGATTCCCTGCGAGGTATGGACGTACTTGTTGGCTGTGGCGCGGCTGACGGTCGACTCGTGCATGCCGACGTCCATTGCGACGTCTTTGAGCACCAGCGGTTTCAAGTGCGCAATGCCCTTTTCGAGAAACTCGCGCTGGAACTTCACGATGCTGCTGGTCACCAAGTAGAGCGTCCGTTGGCGTTGGTGGATGCTCTTGATGAGCCAGGCGGCGGCGCGCATCTTCTCCTGGATGTAGCGCTTGGCGTCGCTGGTCTCGCTGTTGCCGAGCACGTTGCGGTAGAACGCGCTCACGCGCAAGCGCGGCATGCCCTCTTCGTTCAACACCACGATGAGCTCGCCATCGACCTTGTGGACTGACACGTCCGGTGTGATGTACCGCGTATCACCGCCACCGAAATTCCGGCCGGGTTTGGGCTCCAGCGTAGCGATGGTGCCGGCGGCCGAAACAACCTCTTCGATGGTGACGTTGAACTCCTTGGCAATCTTGTCGTAGCGTTTGCTTTCGAGCAGGACGAGATGGTCCTTGACAATGGCCGCCGCTAGCGAGTCAGCCTGGCCCTCGGCGTGCAACTGCAGGAGCAAACACTCGCGCAGATCGCGCGCGCCGACGCCGGGTGGATCGAGTTCTTGAATCCGCCCCAGCACGCGTTCGACAATCTCGATGTCTTGCCCACTCTGGAACGCGACATCTTCGACCGCGACGCGCAGGTAGCCGGCGTCGTCCATGTTGCCGATCATGAGCGCCGCGACCGACTCCTCAATCGGATCGAGGCCGGCCATGCGCAGCTGCCAGATCAGGTGCTCGGTGAGCGACGAGGCGCGCACCAGGGTGTTCTCGATCGACGGGCGATTCTCATCGTCGAAGTCGGCAGGTGTCGCGGTGGACCCCTGCCAATCGTTGCGATAGTTCTCGAGATACTCCTTCCAATCGATTTCGTTGGAGTTGGTGGGTTCGACCTCACTGGTGGTTTCACGCGGCAGCTCGACCGGCTCCTCCCAGGTATCGGCGCCCTCGGCGGACACCGGCTCGAGGTTCTCCTCGGTGCGCGGCCGCTCGGGCTCTTCGGCTTCCTGCGCAATCCCTTCTTCGAGCGTCGGGTTCTCGGTCAGTTCCTGATCGATGAGCTCTTCGAGTTCGGCGCGAGAGACCTGCAGGATCTTGATGGCTTGACGCAGCTGGGGCGTCATTACCAGTTGCTGGCTGAGTTTCTGATAGAGGCGCGTTTCGAGAGCCATGATGGTGCTCTACAGAGTGAAGCGCTCGCCGAGATAGATCTCGCGCGCGAGCGGGCTATTGGCAATGGCGTCCGGCGGCCCCTCTTCGAGGATGGCCCCGGCATTCAAGATATACGCGCGATCGCAAATCCCGAGCGTCTCGCGCACGTTGTGGTCGGTGATCAGCACTCCGATGCCTCGGTCCCTTAGTTGACCGACTATGTTCTGAATGTCCAGCACTGCAATCGGGTCGATGCCCGCGAACGGCTCATCGAGCAACATGAAGCTCGGCTCGGTGACCAAGGCGCGGGTAATCTCGACGCGGCGGCGCTCCCCGCCGGAGAGCGAGAAGGCCTTGTTTTTGGCGAGGTGGGCGATGCTGAGTTCTTCGAGGAGCGCGGCCAGCCGCTCGCTACGCTCTTCGTGACTGAGCGGCAGGGTTTCGAGAATCGCGCGGATGTTCTCCTCCACGGTCAACTTGCGGAAGACCGACGGCTCCTGCGGCAGATAGCTGATGCCCTTGCGCGCGCGCTGGTACATGGGGAAGCGGGTCACATCCTCGCCGTCGAGCAGCACGGCGCCACGGTCGGGCCGAATCAGGCCGACGATCGCGTAGAATGTGGTCGTCTTGCCGGCTCCGTTAGGGCCGAGCAAGCCCACCACTTCGCCGGCGCGGACGTTGACGCTCACGTCGCGTAAGATGTCGCGGCCACCGAGCTGCTTGCACAGATGCTGCGCCGCCAACACGCCTGTGCTGGGGCTGCCGTCGCCGTTACTGTGCCCGTTCGTGGTCACTGAGTTTCTCCGCGCTCGCCTGGTGATCGGTGGCCGCGGTGGGTGGAACCAGCACGGCATGCACACGACTGTCGCCGCCTTCTACCACACTGCGACCCTGATCGAGGTACACCACCACGCGGTCTCCGGCGACGCGATTGTCGCCGTCGTGGAGCACCGCATCTTCGCTGAGCGTTACCGTCTTCGCCGTTTGATCGAAGACCGCGCGACCGCCGGTGGCAACGCGCGAGCCCTTGCCGATGCGCACCTCGCCCTCGGCGACGATCTCCTTCAAGCGGTCGCGATCGGCCGCATGCTCATCAAAGTGAACCGTCAGTGTTTTACTGCGCAGCTGCAGGTCGCCCTGCGTCACCTCGACCCCGCCGCGGTACACGAGCACATGGTTCTTGTAGTCGAACTCCAACATGTCGGCGGTGATGCGAATCGGCTCCTGGCTAGAGCCGAGCGAGAAATCGCCCAAGAATCCGGAGCGGGTCACGTCTGCCGTGCCAGCGGGTTCCGTGGCGGCGGCCAGCGACGCCATGCCACCAGCCGTGGGATAGAGTGCCACCGCGAAGGCCAGCGCCCCGGCGAGCCTACGGGCGCGGCGCAGGTCGATCATGGGGAGCCTCTTGGTGTGATCCGGGCCGCAGCGTCATCTCGACGTTGCGAAACACGCGGAGCCGCTGCGCTGCTACGTCAACTTCCATCCGATCCCCACTCAGGTCCAGCTCACGGCCGGTAATGTCGACTCGTTGCGGCGAAGAGATCCGATCGGTGGCGCGCAAATACTGGGCGCGATCCGTGCGCACGGTGTAGTCGGCAAACTGCACTTCAATGCCGCCCGTCAAGTCGACTTGCCGCAACTCGCGACCGTCGAGACTGATGCGGCCAGTTTGACCGCTCATGCCGATCGAGCGGCCGTCCTTGAGAAACAACCGCACCATGGGTTCTTGCACCACCACCTCGTGCTCGTCCTCCAGGTACTGCGCCTCACGCGCGGCCACTTCCCACACGGTTCGGCCGTCCTGCGTCTTGATGCGGTGAAAATCCTGGATGCGTTGCGCGATCTGCGGCAGCAAATCCAAGCCGGTCTGCGCAGCTTCCTGTTTCCACTGCGCGCGCAAGCTCTGACTGATCAGAAAGCCAATGCCCCCAAGCAACCCCAGCACGATCGCAATAACACTCAGGCGGAGACGGTTTCTCATGGCAAATCAGACGGGCCGCGGGTTTCGAGCAAGAAAAATACCACCCCCTCCCAAGGGAGTAAAGGTGACTTGCTGCGGGCAAGCGGCCGCACATCGCTGATCTGGTGCGTGCAAAGATTTCGGTTGCGACGGCGATAACGTGCATGCTATATGCGCCCGCGTTTCGAGGCGAAGGTTCCTGAACACTAAGGTAAATGGGGTGGCGGTGCGGCTGTCGCCTGACTGTCCGATTTGGGCCGCTAAGACCTTTCGTCCGGGCTTTCCCTCAAACAAGAAGGTGTGAGGCATCAGTAGGTAGTAGAAAGGAGGGAGGGCGCCATGCCGCAAGGTACGGTGAAGTGGTTCAATGGCCAGAAGGGCTACGGGTTCATCACCAAGGACGATGGCCAAGACGTGTTTGTGCACTACTCGGCTATTCAAGGCCAAGGGTTTCGCACGCTCGACGAGGGGCAGCGCGTGGAGTTCGAGATCACGCAGGGTCCGAAGGGCCTGCAGGCCACCAATGTGAACAAGGTCTGAGCACGGCCGTAGCATCGCACAAAGCCCCGGCCCGGGTTTTCGGCCCGGGGCTTTGTTTTTTTGCTGCCCAGCCGCTGCCTACCTTGCTGCACCGCCGACTGCTTGCTATCAGCAGATAGACGCTTCGCAGTGAATGAACGTGCGCACCACAGTTGCACCGGGGGCGCTCCGCTGCCACCACGGCAGCGAACCCGACTAGACGACAGGACAGGAACTGTACCGCCATGATTGCTCGCCGTGACGCGCTGCTCGGCGCGGTCCCACAGCATCGATTCGTCAACTGTAACGGCATTCGGGTCCACTACCTCGAATGGGAGAACAGCGGACCGCCGATCTTGCTGGTGCATGGTACGGGCTTCCACGCTTACATATGGAAGCCGATCGCGCAGCTGCTCAGCCAAACCTTTCGCGTGATCGCCATCGATCAACGCGGCCACGGTGACAGCAGCAAGCCGGAATCGGGCTACAGCTGGGATCACTTCGGTGAGGACCTCCATCACTTCATCGAGACGCTCGGGCTGCAACACATCCCGGCGGTGGGGCATTCGGCCGGCGCGACCGCGATCGCCTATTGCGCCGCGCATCATCTCGGATCAATTTCGCGCGCCGTCCTGATCGATCCGATCCTGGTTCCGAAGCTGCCCGACGGGCAGATCATTCAGAACCCGCTGGCGCATCGCGCGCGCAAACGCCGCATGGTGTGGGAAAGCCGCACCTCGATGTTTCACTCGTATCGGACGCGCGCCCCATTCAACAGCTGGCGCGAGGACGTGCTATGGGCCTATATCGAAGAGGGTACCGTGTTGCGGCCCGACGGCCACATCGAATTGAAATGTCCGGGAACCATCGAGGCGCAGATCTTCGATCAGGCCGCCAGCCTCGATGGCTTCGCGATCCTGCCGCAGGTGGCTATTCCCGTGTTGATCTTACGCGGTGAGAACAGCGATGCGTTTCCGGACAGCAGCCTCACCACCGCGACCAGCTTGCTGCCCAATGTTCACGCCAAAACGATTGCGCGCGCCTCGCATTTCGTGCCCATGGAACGCCCCGACGCGGTGGAGCGCGCGATTCGGACGTTTTTGCGGCGATGAGTCTGCCGATCCCCACGCAAGGCCTGCACCACGTCGCGCTCCGCGTCCGCAATCTCGCACGCGCCAAGGCGTTCTACACAGAGGTGTTAGGCTTCGACATCGTGTGGGAACCGGATGCAGCGAATTCGTACCTGTCATCCGGCAGCGACAGCCTTGCGTTGCACGAAGTCTCCGACCCGTTGACGACCGGCGCTAGCCAACCGCTCGACCATCTCGGGCTGTTGGTGGCCACACCGGAGATGGTCGATCGCGCCGAGGTCGAGTTGCGCGCGCGCGCGCTGCCGATCGTTCACAAACCCAAGACCCACCGCGACGGCAGCCGCTCGCTGTACTGCGCAGACCCCGACGGCAACGTCGTGCAGATTCTGTACGAGCCCACCATCAGCCGGCGCGTGCGCCGATGAGCCCGTTCAGTCCGGCCCGCACGTGGGCTGCGTGGGGTGTGCACCTCTACACCGCCAGCGGGGCTCCGTTGGGGCTGGTGGCGCTGATCGCGTCGGGACGCGGCGACTTCGGCTTGGCGTTCGCGTGCATGACGTTGGCGACGTTCATCGACTCGACCGACGGCGCCTTGGCGCGGCGGGTGGGTGTGAAAGAGGTGCTGCCGCGCTTCGACGGCGCCAAACTCGACGACATCGTCGACTATTTAAACTACGCAGTGGTGCCAATCGTGCTGGCATACCAAGCGAGCCTGATCCCAGGGGGACTACTCGGTCTCGTGGTCGGCAGCGCCCCACTGCTAGCGAGCGGCTACGGCTTCTCGCAGACCGAAGCGAAGACCGCGGACCACTTTTTCACCGGCTTCCCGTCCTATTGGAACGTCGTCGTCTTCTACTTGTACACGTTGCAGACGCCGATGTGGTTCAACGTCACCGCATTGCTCGGACTCTCAGTGCTGGTGTTCGTGCCGATCCGTTATCTCTACCCCAGTCGAAGTACTTCGGCGCGCACGCTGACCTACGTGCTCGGCATCGCTTGGGCCTTGGTGATGTTCGAACTGCTGCGCGAGTTCCCGCACCCGTCGCAACGGCTCGCGTTCATTTCGCTGTTCTTTCCCGCGTACTACATGGCCGCGTCGTTCCACATCCACCTGCGCACTGCGCGCGCGCCGCGCGCCTAGCCACCGCTCAGCCGGTTGGGAGGTGAAAGTCGATGTCTCTCTCGACGGTGCTGTTGCGGCTGCGGGGTCTCTCCGCTCCACCTACGGGCGGCTTCCTCTCTCAACCTCGGACGCCACGCGCGAGGCTGCGGGCCTCGACCAGCGCGGAGCGCAGCAGTCCGAGCGCATCTTTGATGATCTGATCGTTGTCCTTGGCCACGGCGGACCACTTCTTGCCCTGCTTGCGCGCGACGATCACGTCATCGAACGCGCCGGCCCCCGCCTTCGACAACGCGCTGGCGACCGCCACGTCGCCGAGGCTTACTCCGGACTCGCGCTGCCGCTGCTCGATGACCACCGGATCAACCTCCATCGTTTTCGCTACGGCCACGGTTAGAACGCGTTCGCCCCGCACCCCATGCGCCTTCTCATTGATGGTGCGGGCATAGCGCGTGAACGCCGCCTCGCCGCGATCACTGCTGGCCTCCAGTTCGGCGACCGACGGCAGCTTCGCGATGGTGAGGTTCGGATCAGCGTGATAGTAGCCCTCAGCTTCAGGCAACCAGCGCCGGATATCTTGCTGTCGCGTGCCGGGACTCGGATGGGTTGAGAGAAATTCCACCGGGGCCTTGTCGTTCAGGTTCTCCATGCGCTGCCACAATCCGAGCGCCGCCTCCGGATTGTAGCCGGCCTTCGCCATCAGAATGAGGCCAATGTGATCGGCTTCGGACTCTTGCGCGCGGCTGTAGGGCAGCAGGATGCCGACCTGCGCGCCCAACCCGTAGGCTTGCATCGCCATGTCGCCGGTGACCCCGCCGGCGCCGGCGGCACCGAGACCAATCGCGAGCGCGACGCCGCCGAGTTGTGCCAACTGCCCCTGGCTCATCCGCTCCGCACCGTGATGCGCGAGCGCATGCGCCACTTCGTGTCCCATCACCGCGGCCAGGCCCGCCTCGTCTTGGGCCACGGGGAAGAGGCCCGTATACACCGCCACCTTGCCGCCTGGCAGCGCAAAGGCGTTGATCATGCTGTCATCGTCGATGACGGCGAACTCCCACTGATACTTCGGCTTGTCAGCAGCCTTGGCAATGCGCTCGCCGACGCGACGCACGAGGTCGACCACCGCCGGGTCATGCACCAACACCTCTTTTCGCAGCACTTCCTTGTAGGCGCTGATGCCGAGCTGCGTTTCCTCCGCCTCCGACACTGTGAGCAACTGCGAACGGTTGGTGTACGGTACGGTGGCGCAGCCGTACGCGGTGGCTACCAGCAGCGCTACCATCCAGTGAGAGCTTGGCCAGTGAGGGTTTGGCTTGCGTATCCGCATGGGGACCATTGTATGCAGTCTGCGGACATTGACAACGCCGACCATGGGCAATAGTTCTGGGCGTCGTTGGGACACCATTGATGATCCGAGCCGAGGGGTTGACCAAGCAGTTCGGTGCGTTCACCGCCATTGCCGACGTGTCGTTCGAAGTCGCGCGCGGCGAGATCGTCGGCTTCCTCGGTCCCAACGGTGCCGGCAAGAGCACCACGATGCGCATTCTGGCGGGCGTCTTCCCTCCCACCAGCGGCCGCGCCACAGTGGCGGGCTATGACGTCGTGGCCGACGCGCGACGGGCGCGCAGCGTGGTCGGCTACTTCCCCGAGCGCGTGTCGATCTACACCGACATGACCGTGCGCGGGTATCTGGCGTACGTGGCCGAGATGAAGGATCTGCCGCGGGCTGAGTCGCGCCGGCAGTGCGACGCGGTGATGCAGAGCTGCGCGGTTGCCCACATGCAGCATCGCCTCATCGGCACGCTGTCGAAGGGGTATCGCCAACGCGTCGGCATCGCGCAGGCGCTACTCGGCTCGCCCAGGGTGTTGATCCTCGACGAGCCGACATCGGGACTCGATCCCGAGCAAGTCGCCGAGATGCGCACGCTGATTCGCGGTCTGCATGGCGAACGGACGGTAATCCTGTCGACCCACATCTTGTCGGAGGTGGAAGCCACCTGCGACCGCGTCATCATCATCAACAAGGGCCGGGTGCTCGCGGTCGACACACCGCGCAATCTCAACCAACGGCTGCGGCAGACCTCAGAAATCCATCTCGAAGTAATCGGCCCCGAAGCCGCGATCACCACGCGTCTGCAGAAGATCCCTGGGGTCCTGCGGATCGATCCGGCGGATCCGGCGCTGCACCCGAGCGACGGGGCGACGGCGCTGCGCATCAGCACGGTGAAAGATCGCGATCTGCGTGCGGACATCGCCGCGGCCGTCACCGTTGGCGGCTGGGGGCTACGCGAGCTACGGCCGCTCACGCTCTCGCTCGAGGACATTTTTCTGACCATGGTGGCCAACCCTGCCGGTAGCTCTGCGCCGCCCCCCACCGTCAATGCACCCGCTCCCGATGAAAGCCTTCATCATCTGTCGGCGTGAGCTGCGCTCGTACTTCGGCTCGTTCATCGCCTACGCATTGCTGGCGGTGTTCCTGCTGTTGAGCGGGTACTTCTTCTACAGCGATCTGATCTACTTCATCCTGTTTGGCGGCTACGTGCTACCCACCGGGCTGTGGCAGTTCGTCTTCCTCGACATGCGCCTGTGCACGATGCTGGTGTTGCCGCTGGTCACCATGCGGCTGTTTGCGGAGGAAAAGAAACTCGGCACGATCGAGTTGCTGTGGACCTATCCGATCAGCGACGGCGCGATCGTGATGGGCAAGTTCCTCGCGGCATGGGTGTTCTTCCTGATCATGCTGCTACCGACCATGATCAATCCCTTGATCTTCTATCAATTCTACCAGTTCGACCTCGGACCGCTGGCGTCGGCGTATCTCGGCATCTTCCTGCTCGGCAGCGCGTTCATCGCCTGTGGCCTGTTTGTCTCGTCTCTTACCGAGAATCAGGTGGTAAGTGCGATGGTCACATACGGCATCCTGGTGTTTTTCTGGTTCGTCACCTGGAACGAGGAAGTCGCCGATCAGCAAATCGTGCGCGCGCTGTTGCGGCTGTCGCTGTTCGATCGGTTCTTCAACTTCTCCCGCGGGGTCATCGACACCCGCGACGTGGTGTTCTTCGGGCTCTTCACCGCGCTGTTTCTGTTTCTGACGTTGCAATCCCTCGGCGCGCGCGCCTGGCGCGGAGTGAACTGAGATGGCGATGCCGCGCCTGCTTGGTCACGCTTCGCAGCAGGCCGCGCTCGTCGTGCT
>JBGOUW010000610.1:0-2875 GCA_041477755.1 Binatia bacterium | reverse complement strand
CGACGCGAACGCGCCGGTACCCTTGCCCGGCAGAATACGCACCGCCGCTTCGCCACTCGCCGTCACGATCGCATCGGTCTTGCTATCGCCATCGAAATCGCCCGCGGCGATGGCGTTCGGCGCGACGCCGGCGGCAAAGCGCGCCGCCACGCGAAAGCTGATCGGCTCGCTGGGCGGGGGCGTGGGCGTGAAGGTTGGTGTACGAGACGTCTGGCGCGTGCGTGTCGGCGTTGGTGGCGGCACGCCGGGGCGCGTCGACGTCGCGGTGGTACTACGCGCTGTCTTCGTCGGTCGCGGCGTCTTGGTCGGGCGCGTCTGCCCGGACGCCTTCGACAGCGCCATCGTCAAGGCGAGCACGCAGACGAGCAACAGCCGCAACCGTCTCAAGCCACGTCGCATCATGCCGCATCGCATCAAGTCATGCTGCATCATGCTCGCACCTTCGGCCACGCGCACCGGTTTTTCAATCGGAAAGTGATGCGGGATGAAAGCCGCGGCGAACTCGTCGGACGACGCACTACTCGCCTCGCGAGCGTCTGGCCGGCTCAGGCGCGCCCACCTTCGGTGAGGTGCTTCAAGTTCAGAATCTCGTCCAACCGCTCGGGCGACATCAACCCTTCTTCAAGGATGACTTGGCGCAGCGACTTGTTTTCGGCCAGCGCCTTCTTGAACACCTTCGCGGCGGCGTCGTAGCCGATCACCGGCGCAACCGCAGTAACCAGCGACGCGGTGTTTTCGCCGTAGCTGCGGCACTGCGCCGCGTTGGCGACGATCCCGTACACGCATTTGTCAGCCAGCACCTGCGCGCCGCTGCCGAGCAACTCGATGCTTTCGAGCAAGTTGTGGGCGATCACCGGCATCATCACGTTCAGATCCAGGTTGCCGTTCATGGCCGCGATGGCAATCGTCGTGTCGTTGCCAATGACCTGAGCGGCGACCATGTTGACCGCCTCCGCGATCACCGGATTCACTTTGCCCGGCATTATGCTCGATCCCGGCTGGGTTGCGGGCAGCTCGATCTCATTGAAACCGGTGCGCGGGCCCGACGTGAGCAGGCGCAGGTCGTTGGCGATCTTCATCAGGCCGACCGCGATCGTCTTGAGGGCGCCCGACAACTCGACGCAGGCGTCCTTGTTCTGCATTGCTTCGAACGGATTGTCGGCGCGCTTGAACAGATGCCCGGTGAGGCCGCGCAACTCGGTGACCACCCGCGTGGCAAACTCGGGATGCGCATTGAGGCCAGTGCCGAGCGCGGTACCGCCGATCGGTAACTCGGACAAATGCGGGCGGCTGTTCTCTACTCGCACGACACCGTGGCGCACCACGCTGGCGTAGCCGGAGAACTCCTGCCCGAGGGTGATCGGCACGGCATCCTGCAAGTGCGTACGGCCGGCTTTCACCACATCCTTGAACTCATCGGCCTTCTGCCCGAAGGCTTCCGCCAGGTGGCGCAGGGCGGGCAGCAAGTGCTGTTCGACCGCTTCCATTGCCGCGACGTGAATTGCAGTCGGGAAGACGTCGTTGGTGCTCTGCCCCATGTTGACGTGGTCGTTGGGGTGGACGAGCGCCTTGTCGCCACGCGCACCGCCGAGAATCTGGCTCGCACGCGTAGTGATCACTTCGTTGGCATTCATATTCGTCGAGGTACCCGAGCCGGTTTGAAAGATATCGACGACGAATTCGGCGTCGAACTTCCCCTCGGCGACTTCGAGAGCGGCCTGTTCGATCGCCTGCGCGAGCCGGGCATCGAGCAAACGGACTTGCTTGTTCGCCCGGGCCGCGGCGGCCTTGATCAGTCCCAGGGCACGAATGAACCGGCGCGAGAAGCGCAGGCCGGAGATCGGGAAATTCTCCACGGCACGCGCGGTCTGCGCCCCATAGTACGCCGCGGTCGGCACGCGCATTTCCCCCATACTGTCCTTCTCAATACGAAACTCTTCAGCCATGTTGGTCCTCCGCAAGTTGTTCCGGTTTGCGAGTACCAAACGTGCGCGCAATTGGCGAGCGCGGCAGCGCTTATGGCAGATTACGCGCCGCTAATCGCAGCTGCGACGCGCTGCATCTGGTCGGAACCGGTGCACCTCTGAGGTTGTAGGCCGAGAAGGGCGACGCATGCGTCGCCCCTACACCAGAGCGGCCGGCCTACGCCGAACCTTCGGACTTGGGCCATGACACCGGCTCACGACTCCCGATTCACGATTTCAGAAATGCCCCGGTTCGAATTCCTTGCGGTTGGTACGCTCGATCTGGATCGTGACGTGATCGATGTGGAAGCGCTCGGCGGAGACACGCTGCATGGCGTCGAGCACGCCATCGTGATCGGCGCTGCCGTCAATCACGGCGTGCGCGCTCAAAGCTTCGCGGCCGGTGGTCAGCGTCCAGACGTGCAGGTCGTGGACTTCGAGCGTGCCCGGCACCTCGTTGAGCGCGCGGCGCAGCGCATCGAGGTCGACGTGCGCCGGCACCGCTTCCATCAACACGTCGACGGCATCGCGAACTAGTCCCCACGAGCTGCCGATGATCAGCACGCCGATGCCGGCACTGATCAGCGGATCGGCAACGTACCAGCCGGTCGTCAGCATGACTGCCCCCGCCGCCAGTGCACCGACCGATCCGAGCAGGTCGGACAACACGTGCAGAAACGCGCCGCGCAAATTAAGGCTACTGTCATCGTGCGGCTGTAGCAGTCGCGCGCACACTACGTTCACCACCAGCCCCACCGCTGCCACCACCATCATCGGCCCGGCCTTCACGACCGGCGGTGCGTGATAGCGCTGCCACGCTTCGTAGCCGATGTAGACGACGACCAACCACAGCAAGAGCCCGTTGATGAACGCCGCGAGGATCTCGACCCGGTAGTAGCCGAACGTCTTGG
>JBGOUW010000157.1:0-9647 GCA_041477755.1 Binatia bacterium | reverse complement strand
TCTCCCGGTCTACTTTCGCCTCCACGGAGTGTCGCTGACGGACATTGGGCTGTTCAGTCTGCTGCGCCTGCCGTGGACGTTGAAAGTGCTGTGGGCGCCGCTGGTCGATCGCTACGGCGAGCGACGACATTGGATCGTGGGGGCGTTGCTGGTGATGGCCGCGCAGATGGCAGCACTGCCGTGGCTCGATCCGGCGGCGCCGGGGTTTTGGCTGTGGGTCCTGTTGCTGAGCTTCACTGCCGCTTCGGCGACGCAGGACATCGCGATCGACGCGTACACCATCGGCTTGCTGGCGCCGGGCGAGGAAGGCGTTGCCAACGGCGTCCGCGTCTCCGCGTATCGCGCCGCGTTGATCGCCGGCGGCGGTGCGCTGCTCCTTCTCGCGCGCCCGTTCGGCTGGCCGGTTGTGTTCTGGGCGGCGGCGTTGGCCTTCACCACGTTGGCGGCGGTGGTGTGGAGGAGTCCGCCGCTCACCGTCCGCGGTGATACCGAAGCGCTGTGGCTGGCGCCGCTGTGGGCCTGGTTGCGGCGGCCGGGTGCGCCAGTGATTTTTCTCTTCGTCCTCATCTACAAGCTGGGTGATGTCAGCATGGGCCCGATGGTCAAGCCGTTTTGGGTCGACCGGGGTCTGAGTGCGGAAGAGATCGCGCTGATTTCGACGACGCTGGGCGTGGGCGCCAGCGTGCTCGGCGCGCTCGCCGGCGGCGTGCTCACCACGCGCTGGGGAATTTTTCGCGGCCTGTGGGTGCTCGGCCTGCTGCAGGCCTTTTCCAATCTCGGCTACGCGGGGGTGGCGTACACCGACGCAGGACGCTCGGCGATTTATGCCGCCTCGCTGTTCGAGAGCTTTACCGGTGGACTTGGCACCGCGGCTTTTCTCGCCTTCCTCATGCACATCTGTGACAAGCGGCAAGCCGCCACGGAGTATGCGTTGCTGTCGGCAATCTTCGCCTCCACCGGTTGGCTGGTCGGCAGCGTGAGCGGCGCGGGGGTAGTGCGCTTCGGGTACGGCGACTACTTCTTGCTAACGTTCGCGCTATCGTTCCCCGCCTATGCCCTGCTGCCGTGGGTGAAGCGATGGGTGGACGACGCCGCAAGGTGACGCGTCAGGAGGCGTTGTCCAACCCCTGCGCGAAGCCTTTTGGAACCTCACGATCGAAGGCGTCGAGATCCATCTGCGCTTGGTGTACCAGCGGACTGTCGGTGTCTTGGTAGCACTTCAGACGGCCTTCGAGGAGAACATGGTCCCACGAAGGGTAGGGTTCGAAGGGCGCCAAACTCTCCGCACACAGTTTCCGATCGGTGACCCGCTGGGTCATTGCGATAGCGGTCACGATCCGCAATTCGTCGACCAGTAGCACGGCAAACGGGATACTCAGCGCGCGATACAGCCGCAGGGCTAGATCGCTGTCCGCAACCGCTAGATTCTCGGCGACCGCCATCGCGTTGCTCATCACGCGCTCGTTCGCCCATGGGTCGGAACGCGCGTGCTTGAAGGCCGCCTCCAGCGCTTCGGTAGCTTCCACATTGCGTTCCTTGCGCCAGAGGAACCGGGCCATGATGGCCTCCGCGGTCGTGGCCTGCAGCGGCCGGAGCTTTTCGATATATTTCAGTGCCGCCTCGTCGCCGGTGTCCGCAACCGCCTCGGCCATCATGGTCAACTCGATTTTGGTCTCAGGCTCGCGCGGCTGTTTCTGCCACGCCGCCAGCGCCGCCGCGAGATTCCCGTCAGCGTATTCAGTCAACGCCTGAGCGCGTTGCAGTTGTTCGGCTGTCAGATTGGGAGGGAGCACTGGCACCGTCTCTTGGTTGGCGACGTACTCGCCCACACGTTGGTCGTCGACCCGCACCCAGTCGACCTCGCCGTTTTTCAGCGCGGGTCGCTCCGCGTGACGCGCGCGCGACAGGTTCCACAGCTCGTTGGAATCGAATAGCCCGTGGTGCCCGACGCTGCGTGCGAAGCCGTACTCCACTAGCATCTGATCATCGGTATTGAGTCGCGAGCCCTCCTGCTCGGCGATGGCTTGCGCGACATCAGTGGACGCAACGAAGCGCGCCAGAAACCCCTCGAGGCCGCTACCGCCGAACCCCACCGACAGGGCCGAGCGATACGGCTCTTCTTCGACGCGCGCCCGTAGGCGCGGCACGTCGTAGTCGATTGGTTTCAAGGCCGACACCAGCACCAAATCGCCCTTCTGGGTTTCGTACATTTCCACCACCGGGAACACGGAGCGCAGTGTGGCGATGATGGTGCGGATCGTCTGGCCATCAACCTCGTAGGTTTGCACCCACTGGAGAAACACGCCGGACTCGGCCAGGCGCGCCGCGGTCTCTTGGTAGAACTCGCGCGTGAACAGACTTGCGACACCGGCGCGGTAGGGATTGGAGGGCTCGGAAAAGATCACGTCGTAGCGCTCGGGCGTGGTGAGCAACACCTCGCGGGCATCGCCGATGAAGACGTGGACCTTGGGGTTGTTCAACACATCACGGTTCACCGGCGCGCAGCGCCGCGCGATCTCACGAATCGCTGGTTCGAGCTCCACGACATCGACGCGCTCCATGGTCCCGATCGTCCCCAGCCAACCAGCGGTGCTGCCGGTCCCCAGCCCCACGACCAACGCGCGTGTAGGCTTGGGATGCAGGATGGCACCAATCATACCGCCCATGACCTGGGTGGGAGCGTCACCCGTGGCGCTGCCGTCCGACTTACCGTTCACGACGAACGCGATCGACGAGGTCCCATCGATCGCGACGGAACTCTCGACGCCGTCGGCTTCCCAGCGGATTGCACGGCGGCGGCGGTTGGCCCAGTCGCGACGGCTGTTCACGTCCGTCTTGAGTTCGGCACGTCCTGCCCCGATCGCGCTGTGACGCCACACGGCCGTGGGACCAACGGCGGGCAACAACATCAGCGCACCAACGGCCACGGCAACCGATGGCAGCACACGCAGCCACCGCCCTTCTACGATCACAGAGACGATCAACGCGCTGAGCCCCAGCACCACCAGCACCACCACGACGGCTCGCCACGCACCGGGCGCGCTCAGCGCGGTTATCAACCCAAAACCACCCGCCAGCGAACCGACGATCGCACCGACCGTGTTCCATGCGTACGCCAGGCCGACGTGCCGCCCAATCTTGTCACCGCCCCGACCGAGCAGCGCGATCAGCAGAGGAAATTGCACGCCCGATACAAACGCGGCCGGGAGCACGACCAGAATCGCGACTTGCGCCCAACCAAACGCCAACCCGGAGAACCCGAAGTTTTCGAGCGTGCGTAGCCCCAAGCTGAGGAACGCGATGCGATCGCCGAGCGCGTACGGGATGGCGATGAACGCCGCCTCCAACGTGCACGTCAGCGCAAATGCGCTGAGTGTGGCGGGCCGATCGCTCCGCGACAGTGCGTACCACCCACCACCGAGTCCGATGCCGAGCAGCGCGGCGGCCAGAATCAGTCCGAAGGTGTAGGACGAGCCCCCGAGCACCGGCGCGAGCATGCGGTACCACACCAGCTCCATCAACAAAAAGGCGAATCCAACCACCGCTGCGGCGATGAGCACGAACCACGCTGGCACCGGGTGTCCAGAACTCTGCACGAGACCCGGCGTCGGATGGGCCGCGGCGCGCCGCGCTTGCCGCTGCTCCCTACGTTTCGCAGGCGCCGCGGCCGGCGTCGGAGCGGCCGGCACGACCGGTTCGTTGGCAATCGACTGCGCCGGCAGCGATTGCGCGATCAGGCGCGCCGCCAGCGCGACCAGCAAGTTGACGCCACATGCGCTCCACAGCGTGAGCCGCGCGCCCCAATGCTCCATCATGAAGAACGTCGACAGTAGCGCACCGGTGACGGCCCCGAGCGTGTTCAGTCCGTACAGCACCGCTAGATTGCGGCGACCGACATCTTCAGCGGTTTCGACGGCGCGCGCAGCGGCTGGCAGGGTGCCGCCCATCAAGACGGTCGGGACGAGCAACACGAGCGTCGCCAGCAGCAAGCGCACAATAGTAGCGCCGACCATGCCCAGCGCGATCGAGCCGCCGAGCGCGGTGTACACCTGCCGCACCAGCCACACCAATGCCGGGGTCGCGGCGGATGAGATCGCAATGAAAAATTCGAGTTGCGCATAGAACGCCAACGGCCGCGGGTGGCGATCGACGCGCCGCCCCAGCAGCACGCCACCCACACCGAGACCGCCCATGAAAATCGCCAGCACCGCCGCCGACGCCGCCGTCGACGCGCCGAACACCAGGCGCATCATGCGCAGCCAGGTCACCTGATAGATGAGGGCGCATGTCCCCGAACCAAACAGCAGACATGCCACTATTGAGACGCGAGCTTTCACTTTGCACTCCCAGGCCAACAGGCGACCGAACCGGAATGGCAGCTCGCATACACTGCGACCCCAGCGAGGTAAACCCCACACCGACGCCGCTATCCGCCTTTCTGCATTGACAGTGCAAATATATTTGAGGCATGGTGGCCGGCAAGGGGGGCCGCAATGATGATCCGCCGTATCCTGTTCGTCCTAGTCGCCGTCGTGGTGTTGGTGCCGTTGACGATTTTTCTCCTCTTGCGTGGCGGCCGACACGAGGAACCGGGCGTGGTGTCACCTTCGCGGCTGCCGGCCACCGTGGTCGCCGCGCGCGGCGAGCGCGAGGCACAGGCACTCGCGCGCCTTGCCCCCGACGCCGCACAGACCAAGTCCGCCAAGCAGATCGTCTTCGGCGATTTGCACGTCCACACCACCTTCTCCGCGGATGCATTTCAACGCAGCCTGCCACTGCTGCAAGGTGAAGGCGCCCATCCACCCGCCGACGCGTGCGACTTCGCGCGTTTCTGTTCCGGCCTCGACTTCTGGAGTATCAACGATCACGCCGAAGCGATTTCTCCGCAGCACTGGCAGGAAACCAAGGAGTCGATCCGCCAGTGCAACGCCGTGGCCGGCGATCCCAAGAACCCCGACATCGTCGCCTTCCTTGGATGGGAGTGGACGCAAGTCGGCCGCACACCGGCCGACCACTACGGTCACAAGAACGTCATCTTGAAGGATACCGCCGAGGACAAGGTGCCGACGCGGCCCATCAGCGCAGCCGGCCGCACTCTCGCACTGCTCCGGCAGACGCCACCGTTCTGGCAGCGCATCCGCATTCCGCTTATGGACTTCCCCAATCGCCAACGCTACCTAGACTTCGGCGAGTTTCAGCAGGAGGTGCGCGCGACGCCGATGTGTCCGGCGGGCGTCGACACCCGCAAGCTACCCGTGGACTGCCAAGAGTCCGCCGACGAGCCGCGCGAATTGTACGAGAAGCTGTCGCAGTGGGGCTTCGACACCATTGTCATTCCCCACGGCACGACCTGGGGCTTCTACACCCCGATGGGCACCACGCTCGACAAGCAGCTGACCGCTGCCCAAAACGATCCAGAGAAGCAGACGTTGATCGAGATCTATTCGGGGCACGGCAATTCGGAAGAGTATCGCGACTGGAAGGCGATCGACTGGGACGCCAGCGGCAAGGCGGTCTGCCCCGCGCCGACCAAAGACTACGAGCCGTGCTGTTGGCGCGCCGGTGAGCTGATCCGTGCCCGCTGCGGCAATGCGCCGAAGGAAGAGTGCGAGCGCCGCATCAGCGACGCGCGCACGAACTACCTCGCCGCCGGCGTCAGCGGCCATCTCACGGTCCCCGGATCGACCGCCGCTGATTGGAAGGACTGCGGCCAGTGCCGTGACTGCTTCCTCCCCTCGTTCAATTTCCGCCCCGGCAACTCGGCGCAGTACGCGTTGGCGATCAGCAACTTCGACAGCCCAGGCCAGCCGAAGCAGTTTCGCTTCGGCTTCATCGCCTCCAGCGACAACCACACCGCACGGCCCGGCACCGGTTACAAAGAGTACGGCCGTCGCATGATGACCGAGACCACCGGCGCGCGGAGCGCAGAGTGGCGCGACTATCTGTTGGGTCCCCCAGTGCCCTCGACCCCCGAGTCGATTCCCTTTGATCTCGATCACCCGCCTCCCGGTATTCAAGGCTTCCAGTTGGTCGACCTCGAGCGCCAGGCGTCGTTCTTCCTGACCGGCGGATTGGTCGCGGCGCATTCGGAGGGACGGGATCGCGATGCGATCTGGTCCGCACTCAAACGCCGCGAGGTCTACGGCACCAGCGGGCCGCGCATCTTGCTGTGGTTCGACTTGCTCAACGGTCCAAGTGGCGAGATGCCGATGGGCGGCGAGACGCGCCTCGATCAAGCCCCGAAGTTCCGCGTGCGTGCGGTCGGCGCCTTCAAGCAGAAGCCCGGATGCCCCGAGTACTCGACCAGCGCGCTGGCGCCCGAACGGTTGCAGCGTCTCTGCCGCGGCGAATGCTACAACCCGAGCGACGAGCGCCATCTGATCACGCGCATCGAAGTCGTGCGCGTCCGGCCGCAGCAGCAGAAGGGCGAGCCGGTACGGTCGCTGATCCAGGATCCGTGGCGGCGCTTCACTTGTCCGGCCGATGCCGCGGGTTGTACGGTTGAGTTCGACGATCCCGACTTCGTTGCCGGCGGACGCAAGGCGATCTACTACGTACGCGCGGTGCAAGAAGCCACGCCCGCGGTCAACGCCGCCGGGCTGCGCTGCAAGTACAACGCGGCCGGTGAGTGCGTCGAATCAAATCCGTGCTACGGCGACTACCGCACGCCGTTCACCGAAGACTGCCTCGCCCCGGCCGAAGAGCGCGCGTGGTCGTCACCCATTTACGTGGATGTGGCATCCTGAAACGTAAGACGTGAACCGGAAGCTTGAGCCAGAGGGTCAATCGACCCGTCCGTTGCTGTTACTCACCGTCGGCGCCGTCCTTGGGGTTATCCTGGCCGCTGCCGGGCTAGTGCGATCGGGCCGCCCGAGTACGTCGACGCTGCCCGCGAGCGCTGTCGCACGGGTGAACGATGAATTGATTCGCAGCGAGGACTATCAGCGTGCAGTCACCGGGCTGGCACAGGACAAGCGCGACGCGCTCGATGACGCGCAGCGCCGGCACGTGCTCGATCGCCTCATTGACGAGGAACTAATCGTACAGCGCGGGCTCGAACTCGGCCTGGCGCGACGCGACAGCAAGCTCCGCAAAGATCTCACCGCGGCGGTCATCGATTCCGTGGTTGCGGAGTTCTCCGACGCACAACCGAGTGACACCGAGCTGCAGGAGTTCTACGATCAGCATCGCGACGTCTTCACCGGCGCCGGCCGCATCCGCGCGCGCCAGATCTTGTGCCGCACGCCGACCAACGCCGATACGCCGATGGCGCTGGACCGCGCGCAGCAGGCGGTGCGGCGCCTACGTGCCGGCGAGGATTTCTCCGTCGTGCGCGCAGCGGTTGGCGATCCGGAACTCGCGCCCCTGCCCGACTCGCCGCTGCCGCCGATGAAGTTGATCGACTATCTCGGCCCAACCGCGGCGCGCGCTCTGTCGGCGTTGGAAGTCGGTGCGGTGAGCGATCCGATTCGCTCAAGCACCGGCCTCCACGTCTTGCAGGTCATCGAGCGCGTGCCCGATCCGGGCCCGCCGCTTGACGAGATCAAGCCGCAAGTGCTCGCCGAGTATCGCCGCCGCGCCGGCGAGCAAGCGCTGCGCACTTATCTCGACGACCTGCGCCGTCGCGCCAACGTTGCGATTGCGCCCACGTTGCCATGACCACGTCTCGCCGTTCGCTGATTGCTCCTAGCGTCATACGGTGCATTCTTCTCATTCTTGTCTTCTTCTCCGCCCCCGCCGCCGCGCACGATCGCACGACTTCGTACTCCGGCTGGGTGATTCGCGGTCGTGAGGCCGAAGTCGCACTGCGTCTGTCTCAACTCGACCTGTCACACTACCCGTGGGGCGCCGACGGTGGCAACCTCGAAACCGCGGCCGGCACCTATGCCATCGAGCACCTCAAGCTGCTGGCGAGCGACACACCGTGTGCCGTCGTCGATGGTCCGCGCCCGCTCAACGCCGCGCCTGGCCGGGTCGTGATTGAGTGGCGCATGCGTTGTCCGGAGCAGGGCGCGCTACGGGTTCGCAGCGATCTGTTGTTCGACGTCGCGTCCGGTCATCTGCACTTCGCACGGGTAACACGCGACGGTGCCGAACCGCTCGAGCGGGTGCTGTCCGAGAGCGAGCGCGAGTGGCCGTTGGACGAAGCTGTGGTGTCGACGATGGCACCGGAACCAGGCGGGACAACGTTGCTCGAGTACGTCGAGCTGGGCATCGGGCACATTCTCACCGGCTACGATCACCTCGCGTTTCTCCTCGCCCTGCTGTTGATCGGGGGAACCTTCGGCGAAGTGGCGAAGGTCGTGACCGGCTTCACCGTCGCCCACAGCATCACCCTGGCATTGACGGCGCTCGGCTACGTGCGGCCGGAGACAGCGCCGGTCGAAGCGCTAATTGGTCTGTCGATCGCGTTGGTAGCCGTCGAGAACGTGTGGCTCACCGGTCCACGTACAGCCGCAGTGCCGTTGATGATCGCGGCGATGCTCGCGCTGCTCGCAGTGGCGGCGATGCGCGGGAACGGCCGCGTCCCCGCGCTCACGCTGGCCGGGCTGGCATTGTTCGTCGCGTGCTACTTCGGTCTGCTGGCACGGGCATCGAACGCGGCCTCGCTGCGCTGGGCGATCGCGTTTATCTTCGGCCTCGTGCACGGCTTCGGCTTCGCGTCGGTGCTAGTGGAAGCGGGTCTGCCAACCGAGCGCCTGGTGCAAGCGCTATTCGGGTTCAACGTCGGTGTCGAGGTCGGACAACTGGCCGCGGTCGCGCTGGTGTGGCCGTTTTTGCGACTGATTGCAAGGCGCAGCGAATCGCGGCGAATGGCTGTCTCGCAGTACGGATCGGCCGCGGTGCTCGCGCTCGGGGTCTTCTGGTTCGTCAGCCGCGCGTTTGGATGATGGCGCGGCGCCGAGCCGAAAACAGCTTGCGTACCGCGGCGTCCCCGGTGGCGAGATCTGGATCGTCAGCTGCGATGTGAACAGTGCCCACTACCGAACGAACGCTCCCTGCGTGCACATGGCTGCCGCGTCGAGCGGCCGATACCAATCGATCAAGCACCTCGCTAAGGCTGCGCGCCCGCATGGTGCGCGTCTGCCCGCGCAGCCAAAGTAGGTTCTCCGCTTCCAGCGTGACTGAGACGGCCTGCTTCGACATATGATATTTGTACGATGATCGCAGGAGTTGTGGCAAGACCGCCGGGAGGTAGTGTCTCGGTTTGAACCGAACCTTGAGGTGCATCGGAAGTGGTCATTGCGAGGAGCGGAGCGACGAAGCAATCTCGCCGCAGTCAGGTCGGATTCTCAGCGCATCGAGATTGCTTCGCCCTTGCAGGGCTCGCAATGACCGAGGATCCGGCGTCGGTGCAGATTTCAAAGTGAGACACTACCCTGCCATGCAGGCCGACACGTGCGTCAGAGGCGACTACAGCTCGATCCGATAGTTTCCGTGGCGATCGAGCGTGGCCGTCTGTCTTGGATGCAGCACGATGGTGGTAAACGGTTCTTCGATGATGGCGGGGCCTTTGATGCGTTGGCCGGCGCGCAGTTGCGGGCCGTCGTAGATTGGAGTGACAACGAAACGGCCACCGAAGAAGGCTTTGCGGCGACCTCTCACCGCCGGGCGCTGTGATGAACGGGCGATCGTTGGGATCGCCG
>JBGOUW010000111.1:0-11434 GCA_041477755.1 Binatia bacterium | reverse complement strand
CCGTGGCTCGCCGCGCGCGTTCGCCTCGCCCTCTCACTTGGTTTGGCACTGATTCTCCTCCTGCCCGTCGTCGAATTGGGACGCGGTCGGGCCTCGGTCGCTGGCGCCTTCGCGCCACACGCCCCGATAGTCGTGGGAGCAACGCTGCTGATTTGCGTCTGCGCCGCTTATGAGGCGCGCCGCTATCGCCGCATCACCTCCACGCTTGATCAGCGGCACGCCCGCACCACCGAGGCGCTGCGCGAGCAGGAAGTGCAACTGCGCAGCGTGTTCGAACACCTGCAGGACATCATCTATCGCACCGACCTGCAGGGGATCATTCAGATGGTGAGCCCGTCGGTGCAACGCTACGGCTACCGGGTTGACGAGCTGTTGGGTCGGGACGTGACCCAGCTGTACGCTCACCCGAACGGGCGGGCACGAGTGCTCGAAACCTTGCGCGACAAAGGCGCCGTGAACGACGTCGAGTTGCTGTTCCGACGTAGCGATGGAACGCCGATCCCGATGTCGGCCACCGCGCGCCTGCTGCGCGATGAGACTGGCCGCCCGGTCGCTACCGAAGGGATCTTGCGGGACATCTCGGCGCGCAAGATGGCCGATGCGGCGCTCGCCGCCAGCGAGGCGCGGCTGCGAGCGTTGGTGCAGAACTCCACCGACCTGATCGCCATCGTCGACGACGATAGCTCAGTGCGCTACATCAGCCCCGCAGCCTCGCGCATCCTCGGCTACAAGCCGGCACAACTCATCGGCCAGCCCACCGCGCAGCACGTCCACCCCGACGACCGGCAACAGCTGCGCGCACTATTCACGGAGCTGCTCAACCACCCCGACCAGGCGCGACGTATCGAATACCGCGTCCGGCACGCCAACGGGTCGTGGGTCCAGGTCGAATCGATCGCCAACAATCTACTGGGCGATCCCGCGATCCGTGGGATTGTGTTGAACACACGCGACGACACCGACCGCAAGCACACCGAGAGCGAGCTGCGCACGGCGAAAGAGTCCGCCGAGGTGGCCAACCGCGCCAAGTCACAGTTTCTCGCCACCGTTAGTCACGAGATCCGCAGCCCCATGAACGCCGTCATCGGCTGGGCAGGCTTGCTGCTGGAGTCCCCTCTGCAACCGGAGCAACAAGAGTACGCGCAAGGCATTCGGCGAGCGGGTGACGCGCTACTCGCGATCATCAACGACGTGCTCGACTTCTCGAAGATTGAGGCCGGCAAGCTCGCGCTCGAGATCACCGACTTCGATCTGCGCCAGGCAGTCGACGAGGTCGTTGACTTGGTGCTCGCACCCACGCAGCGCAAGGGCTTACAGCTCGCCTCGTTGATCTACCACGACGTGCCGCCGCTGTTGCGCGGTGACCCCGGCCGGCTGCGGCAGATCCTCGTCAACCTGATCGGCAACGCGGTCAAGTTCACCGAACGGGGCGAGGTCATGCTCCGGGTCAAACTCGTGGAGACACAGGGTGCGAGTACGACGCTGCGCTTTGAAGTCGCGGACACCGGTATCGGTATCGCGCCCGAGGCCCGCGCACGACTGTTCGAGGCATTCTCACAAGCCGACATGTCGACCACGCGCGAGTACGGTGGGACCGGACTCGGTTTGGCGATCAGCAAGCGGCTGACGGAGTTGATGCAGGGCGATATCGGTGTCGAGAGCCAGGGTGGTGTCGGCAGTACGTTCTGGTTCACCGCCCGTTTTCAGACCCAACCGCGGCTAGCGGCCGCGTCGGCTCATCACGCTCCGCCACGCGAGCAAGCAATTGGGTCGGCCGGATGCTACGGGGTGCAACCCCGCATCCTCGTCGCCGAGGACAACGCGCTCAACCAACACATCGCCGTGCGCATGCTCGAAAAGCTCGGCTACCGCGTCGATGTCGCGGCCAACGGGATTGAAGCGCTCCGCGCCCTCGAACGCGCGGCCTACGTCGCCGTGCTCATGGACTGTCAGATGCCAGAGCTCGACGGCTTCGAGGCCACCGCAAGAATCCGCGCACAAGAACAGGCGACCGGTCGGCGCATCCCGATCATCGCCGTGACCACCGGCGCCTTACCCGGCGATCGCGAGCGTTGCCTCGCCGCCGGCATGGACGACCATGTGCCCAAGCCGGTCACTCCAGATCAGCTGGCGGCCGCCCTGCAGCGGTCGATTCCCCGGCCCATGCCCAACGTCGTCGACCCCAGCCGCACCCAAACGCTGCACTGACGGGCGAGCAACGCCATCGTCGCCGCTCGATCATCCACGGGCAGCCCACACGACGCTACTGTGATAAAGAAAGACTGTGCGTTACGGCAACTCAGCGCTGACAGCCGGGCACGAACAGGCCGGGTCCGATATCGAGGCCACCGCCCTTCTGGCCCGGCGTGTCCGCATCGCTCTGTTGATCGTACTACTGTCAAACGCACTCTTCGCGCTCGCTGATCTGCTCCTGGCAGCCAGCCGTCCAGGCGCGCTGCTGATCCTCAAGTTGATCCAGGCGAGTGCGGTACTCGCGGCCTTCACGGTCGTGCGTCTGCGCCCGCAGCGCGCCTGGATCGTCGCGAGCACGTTGGCAGCCCTGGCCGTCATCTCCACCGCCACGGCGGTTTCGGGGGTGCTCACCACCGATGTCGTCACCACGCCGATTCTCTGCCTTGCACTCACGTTGGGAGCGGCAACGTTGTTGCCCTGGGGAGTCGTCCCGCAACTCGTCACCGTCGGCGGCGCGGCGCTAGCGATGCTGTTGAATCTCGTTCTGGTGACCGGCAGCCTTGCCAACGTGCTCAGCTATCCCGCCGTCGGCGTCGCAGTGACGTTGGGCGTGTCGGTATACGTGGCAGCGGCGTTCGCCCGCGATCGCGCGGCGACGCAGCGCGCGACGATCGAGCGCCAGCGCGCCGAGGCCGCACTGCGGGAGAGCGAGGAGCGCTATCGCGACCTGTTCGAGAACGCCAGCGATCTGGTCCAGAGCATCGGCCCGGACGGGCGCTTGCTGTACGTAAACAGGGCGTGGCGCGACGGGCTCGGGTACAGCGACGCCGACTGTCGCACGCTGTCGATCTTCGACGTGATTCATCCCGACTATCACGCTCGCTGTCGCGCGCTGTGCGAACAAGCCGAGCGCGGAGACCGCCTTCGCATGGAGGTCGTCTTGGTCGCGAAGGACGGGCGCCACATCCTCACCGAGGGCACCGCGAGCTGCAAATTCGTCGACGGAAAGCCCGCCTTTACTCGCTGCATTCTGCGTGACATCACGGCGCGCAAACACAGCGAGCGGGAGCGCGACCGCTTCTTCGACTTGTCGAGCGACCTGATGGTGACTGGCGGCCTGGACGGCCGCGCCCACCGGCTCAATCCCGCCTGGGAGCGAACACTGGGCTTTTCGCTCGCAGAGGTGTTCGCCACGACGTTGCTCGACTTCGTCCATCCCGACGACCGCGAATCAACCGGCGCGGCGATGCAGGCGGCCAGCGGCACCGGGCAAGCCGCGTTCGAGAATCGGTTGCGTTGCCGCGATGGAACCTACCGGTGGATCCAATGGAAGGCTGCGATCATCCCCGGCGAAGCGGTTTTCTATGCCACCGGCCGCGACATCACCGCTCGCCAGGCCGCGGAAACCGCGCTCCGTGAGAGCGAAGAGCGGCTACGCGCCATGCTGCAGAACTCCACCGACATGATCGCCGTGACCGGCCTCGACGGCACGTTCCAGTACATCAGCCCCTCGGTCGAACACTTGCTGGGCTACCGTCCGGAAGACCTCATGGGCACGCAAGGCTTCGCCTTTATCCACCCGGATGATCGGGAGCGGCTGCTGAACACCTTTGTGCAAGGATTGCAGGATGGCGGCATCGGCGGCCCATTGGAATACCGCGCGCGCAGCGCCACCGGCGAATGGGTCTACCTCGAATCGATCGGCAGCAACCTCTTCGACAACCCCGCGATCAAGGGATTCGTCTCGAACAGCCGCAACATCACCGACCGCAAGCGGGCGCAGGAGGCGCTGCGCCAAAGCGAGGAGCTCTATCGCACGGTGGCACACCATTTTCCCAATGGCGTGGTCGCACTGTTCGATCAGGATCTGCGCTACACGATGGCGGAAGGCGAGGCGCTCGCAACCACCGGTCTGTCGCAGGAGGCGATGGAAGGTCACACTATCTGGGAAGTCTTCCCGCCCGACATTTGCGCGTTGATAGAAGCTCCCTTCCGCGCCGCGCTCAGCGGCGGCGCGTCGACGTTCGAAGCCACGCTGGCGGGCCGCATCTACACCGTCCACACGCTGCCGGTTCGCGACGAGACCGGCGCCGTCGTGTGCGGCATGGCGATGAGCCAGGATATCACGGACCTGAAGCACGCGGCCGAGAACCTCCGCCACGCCAAAGAGGCGGCCGAGGCGGCCGACCGCGCCAAGTCGGCGTTCCTCGCCACCATGAGTCACGAGATCCGCACGCCAATGAACGGCGTGATCGGCATGACCAGCCTGCTGCTCGACACGCCGCTCGATGACGATCAGCGCGAATACGCCGACGCGATTCGCGTCTCGGGCGACGCGTTGCTCACGATCATCGACGACATCCTCGACTTTTCAAAAATCGAAGCCGGCAAGCTCGAATTGGAGGAGGTCGACTTCAACCTGCGTGAGCTGGTCGAGGATGTCACCGACCTGTTTGCCGAAGCCGCGCAGTGCAAGGGGCTGGAGCTGGTGTCGTTGGTGTATCACGACGTGCCAACCGCGGTGCGCGGCGATCCCGGTCGCCTGCGCCAGATCCTCACCAACTTGATCAGCAACGCCATCAAGTTCAGCGAACGCGGCGAAGTGGTCGTGCGCGCCAAACGCGTCGAGGAGAGCGCCACCAGCACTGCCATCGGGTTCGTGGTCAGCGACAGCGGCATCGGCATCGCTGCGGACGCGCAGGGACGGCTGTTCCGTCCGTTCTCGCAAGCCGACAGCTCGACCACCCGCAAGTATGGCGGCACCGGGCTGGGGTTGGCGATCTGCAAGCAGCTCAGCGAGCTGATGGGTGGCAGCATCGGCGTTGAGAGCGAGCCGGGGCGCGGCAGCAGTTTCTGGTGCACCGTGCACCTCGACAAGCAAGCCGACGCACCGACCACCACCACGCCAGCGCCGCGCACCGAGCTGCAAGGCCGCCGCGTCCTGGTCGTCGATGACAACGCTACCAGCCGTGCGGTGCTGCACCGCCAGCTATCGGGCTGGGGCATCTTCACCCGCAGCGTCGAGAACGCTGCCGACGCGCTGGCATTGCTGCGCAGCGCCGGCGACAACCACGTCCCGTTCGACGTGGCGATTGTCGATGACACGCTACAAGGCTGCGACACCCTCAACCTCGCCCGCACCATTAGGACCGAGCACGGCGACGGCACGCTCGGTCTGGTGCTGCGAACCACTCGGCGCGGCGCGCTCGACGCCGCTCGGCAAGCCGGATTCAACGCCTGCGTGATCAAGCCGACGCGCCAAGCGCAGCTCTACGAATGTCTCGTATCGGTCTGGGCGATGAATCCGGCTGCGCCGACCGCTGCCGCGGTGCAGCCCGTGGTCTCCGCACAGGTCGCGGCCGCGACCACGCGCGCCCGCATCCTGGTCGCCGAGGACAACGTGGTCAACCAACGCGTCGCCGTGCGGCTGCTCGAGCGACTCGGCTACCGCGCCGACGTAGCGGCCAACGGTCACGAGGCATTCGAAGCGCTCGGACGCATTCCGTATGCCGCCGTCCTGATGGACTGCCAGATGCCCGAGCTCGACGGCTTCGAGGCCACCGCGGCGATCCGCGCGCGCGAAGGCGGTACCCAGCGGGTCCCGATCATCGCCATGACGGCCAGCGCGCTCAAGGGCGACCGCGAGCGGTGCTTGGCGGCGGGTATGGATGACTACATTGCCAAGCCCATTCAACCCGACGACCTCGACACGGCGTTGCAGCGCTGGCTGCGCCCGCGCCCGGGCAGCGCTCCCCTTGGCCGCCCCGTGATCGATCACGCTACGCTGATTGATCACTCAGCGTTGCTCGCGCGCCTCGACGGCGACACCGCGCTATTGAAGGAAATGACCGCGCTGTTTCTCAGCGATTGCCCGCGGCTGCTGTCCGACCTGGAGGCGGCCGTAGCCAGTGGTGTCGCGCCGCGCATCGAGCGGGCAGCGCACGCGCTCAAAGGTGCGGTGGCCAACTTCGACGCGAAAGCCGCCTACGACGTCGCGCTGCAGCTTGAACGCCTCGCCCGCGCCGGTGATCTGACGCAAGCCGAGGCCCTGTGCGTGGCCCTCGGCGTCGAATTGAATCGGTTGCAACCGGCCCTCGCCACGCTGACGCAATCGGCTCGGTAAGATCGCCACGCGCCGCTGCGTGGCGGCTCCACCGGCGCACGCCTCGGACAAACAGCCGTTCAGTCGAGCGTGACCTCCTTCAGATACGCTTCCAGCTCCGCCGCACTCGGCACCAGCGGTTCCGTCGTACCGCCGGCCATGTTGTGGACGCATTGGCCGCTACTCAGTGGCGTCCCGGCGTTTGTGCCCTTTGTTGGTCGCACGGCAACGGCGCCGTCGAGAGCGCAGATCGCATCGAGTTCGGTGTCGCCCCACAGCACCGTGCCGCGCACGCCGGCAACCGCCGTGGGGGTTTGGATCTCGTAGTCGGTCGGCCCACGGAAAAATTTGGCGATCGCGATCTGGAATCGCCCGGCGAGGACTCGCAGTCGCGCCGTGCGCGATGCCGGCTGCAGCTGAATCGTGTCGAGCGCGACTTGACTCTTCGGCCCAATCGCCAGCACCGAATCGTCAATGAGCAACAGCTTCACCTTCGAGCGGTCGTCGGTCTGAACGACATCGCCCGCACTCACTCCGTCGCCCCGTTTGAGTGGCTCGACTTTGTCTACCCGCTTGACCATTGGCGTGCCGTTGATACCGACGACGAGTGCGGCATCAGTCGCGCCAGCCGGTGGGGTCGGGAACAGACTTACGACGAGTCCGGCCATCACCATGAAGTGTCGCTGTCTCATACGCGATCCGCCCGCGTTAGCTCATCGATCCGCTGGAAGTACGTTGCGAGCGCCGGGCGTCGTTGCAAGACTTGCTTACCGATGGTCGAGTCGCCGACGCACTCGGCTTGGCAGCAGATGGCGATGTCGGCCAGCGTGAGGCTGTTGCCGACGACGAAGCCGGTCGCGCGCTGCAGATCTTCGATCGCGCCAAACAGGCGGTCGACGTCCTCAGCCAGTTGCGCGGCCGACTTGCGGCCGATGCCTTGGGTCGTGGTGGTCGACTTGAACATCTCGCGCAACATCGGCGCCATCGCCTCGACCATCTCCTTCGGCGCCCCACCCATCAGCTTGCCGACGTTGGTCGCGAAGTCTTGCTCGCCGAAGCGCGTCGTCATCTCGTAGAAGTAGAGCGACTCGTCGGCCCAGTCTTCGAGCGCGAGCACCAGCGCGCGCTGCGCCGGATCGGACGGAATCAGCGCCGGCGTCGGATAGCGGCGCTCCAACTCCAGCGCGATGTTGGTCGAGTCGGCGATGACCGTGCCGTCAATCTCGATCAACGGCAGCTTGCCGGTGGGATTTTTCTCGCGGATCGACCCGACCTCGGCGAGCGGCCACTCGTGAATCGCGAAGGGGATCTGCTTGTACCGCAACACGCGGCGGATCTTGTCGCAGTACGGCGACACGGCGAATTGCGCGAGTGTGATCATGCCAACGTTTCCCTCCTGCCGACTGCCCTCTGCCTACTGCCTACTATCTTCGTCACACGCTCATCGTCTGACTGGCTTGCTTCGACTTCACGAACAACGCTTCCGCGCCCTGTTCGAAGAGCGCGAAGCGTGGATCTTTCGTTTGGCCAAGATGGTAGCGGTGATAGATCTGTTGCAGCACCACCGCCATCTTGAACAGTCCGAAGACGTAGTAATACGGCAGCGTGCTGACATCGACGCCGCGCCGCTTGCCGTAGCGTGCAACCGCTTCAGTCCGGGTCATGAAGCCGGGCACCATCGATGGCATTGTCACCTGACCCGAGTCGGGGAGTCCATCGCCGGCTTCGAGCCAGGCGGTGAGCAGGGTGCCGAGATCGGCGAGCGGATCGCCGAGCGTGCACATGTCCCAATCGAACACGGCCTCGCACTCGGGCGAGTTGGCCTTGAGCATCATGTTGTCGAGGCGCCAGTCGTTGTGCAGCAGCGTCGCCAGCGGCGACGCCGGCAAGCGTTCGCTCAACCAGCGGCACATCTCGTCGGCGACCGGCATCTCCTTGGTCTTCGCGCGCTGATAGCGCGCCATCCAGCCATCGATCTGACGGCGCATGAATCCCTCGGGTTTGCCAATCTTGTCCAAGCCGACGGCACGCGGATCGACCCGATGCAGGTCGGCCAACGTGTCGACGATGACCTCACTGATTCGGCGATTGATCGCCGCGTCCTTACCGCTGCCAAACTCGGCCGGAATGCTGCGACGCACCACGATGCCGTGGCGGCGCTCCATCACGAAAAACGGCGCGCCGATGATCGCCGAGTCCTCGCAGTACACATACGCGCGCGGTGCGAAGGGATACTCCTTGTAGAGCACCGACAGCGCGCGGTACTCGCGCCCCATGTCGTGCGCCCCTGGCGCGACCGGACCGATCGGCGGCCGCCGTAGCACGTATTCAACGTCGCCGTAGCGCAGGCAGTAGGTCAGGTTCGCGTGTCCGCCGGCGAACTGGATCACTTCCAGCGACCGGTCGGAGTCTGGCAGCTTGCCTTTCAGATACTCCGCCAGGCGCGCGTGATCGAAGTCTTCGCCGTCACGGATCGCAATGGTTTCCGGCGGATCGGCGGTCGGCGTTGGTGTCTGCTTGTCGGTTTCCATGCGCGCGGCTACCAGATTCTTCCCTCACGACTCACGACCCTTCATCGCATAGATGCGTGTGACTTCGATGTCCAGCGCCACCGTGCGGCGCGGGCCACCGCTGGCCCCGGTGCGGGTGTCGCGGAGACTATCCGCGACTTCATGCGCGCGGCCGTAGACGATCGCGGCGGCGCCATTCGGCCCCCACGTCGTCAGTGCCACTTCGGGGTTGTCGCGCAGATCGCGCCGGCGCACCGCCGTCTCGAAGATCGTCGAGCGCAGTCGTCCGTTGATGAATTCAGCGTGTACCGGCGCGATGTGCGGGGCGCGCGTGTTGCCGACGGTTGCCATCGCTTTCATCCGCGTCCCGTTCCAGAACGCAACGAATTCCGCGGCGGTCATCTCACGCTCGGGCCGTGCGAACGTATCGCGCACCGCGTGGCCGGCAGTTTTGCGGCTGCGCTCGATCACGCGCTGAATCCGCGCCAGCGCCTCTGCCGACCAATTCGCCGGATCGCGCTCATCGGGTGATACGGGTTCCGTGCTCATGTGGTTGCCAGAAGGACTGCGCGCATAGGCGGTGAAACACTCATCTCGTCATCTCGTCATCAAACGACGCTGGCTTCCCGCAACACATCGCCAGCCGGCAACCGCGCGGCCGCAACGCGCCAGCGCTCGTTTCGCATTAGGCCCGCAGCCCGCGTCGACCGCACCGGTCCGTTAGACAGTGTCGGCTCACGTTAGCCCGACCGCGCGGCACAAGTTATTGAACTCCTCGGCTAAGTAGCCCGGAAGCACCCGGCTGACTTTGCCACGGCGAGAGTTCGCAGCTCAATCACGGAATTCCTGACCCGCCGCTGCGCCAGCGCAATAGACAACCTCTGCGGATGATCCTGCGATCGGCGTCCAAAGGTGCGTATCGTGTGGGCGGCATCTCACGCCAACAATAGCAAGTACGTCCGCCTCGGCGGCAAGGTTCGCCCAGCGTTCTCGTTGAACTCGGATGAAGGAAACGCCGGCGCTGGTGGTCTTCTGCGGTTCAAAATAGCTCATTACTGGCGGGACCGCATCGCCGGTAAGGCGCCTCTGAAAGTCTGCAGAGTTTGATATGATGGTCACCGGACCGTCGAACGTAACGCCTACTCCCGAAAACGACACGCCCGACGACGATGCACGTGCCCCCTCACAAAAGATGTGACAGCAACCGTGTGGCAAGCATAGCTCGACCTGCCCTGCAGCCGCGGCTTGCCCGACCACGGGCTGAATGCCGCCGTGGAGAAGCGAGATTTCGAGGAGCCGCTCGTAGTTGAGGCTCGCAATGGCTCCGCGCCAGTTCCGAGCGCGGATTCGCTCGGCGAGCCGCACGTACAGGTTCGAGACCGTTGGGATGAAGTTGAAAAAGAACGCGGCCATGGCGCGCTGGAGAACCGGCATCGCGTGCGCGTTTTCCTGGGCGAGCCGAGTCATTCCGCGCTCGAAGTCCTCCCGGAAGAGATCGGCCATCGAAGCTGGGAGCGTGCCCCATCCGGGCGGGTTGAAAGCACGGAGCGCTTCGAACAACGCGACGCCGATCGGGGGCGCACCCTCCGTTGTTGATCCATAACTCGCCCCCGCACCCAGCAGAAACAAGCTCATCTCGCAGCTACCAGCTTCGGTCTAGTGCGGTTTACGCCGCGCGCTTCTCGTTTTGGATCACGACCGTCGGATTCGGATTCTGCTTAGGCACGGGCAGCTTCATTTTGCGAAGGACTGCAATATGCTCCTCGATTCCCCACCGCGCCTTGTACAAGCAGTCCTCAACCGAATGACCCACACCGGTGAAAGCCTCTAAGTCCGGCGAGTAGAACCCAAAGAAGTTCGGGTCGGTTGTCGCTTCGATGACGAGCGAATACTTCAAGTCAATCATCTGCTGCCCTCCGAGTCGGCTTCAATCCAGCCGCTTTCAAGATCGCGTTGCAGGTTCCGGTCGGGACTTCCTTGGTGCCGTGAAAATCGATGCGGATCACCCTCGGCACCTCGGACTTCGCGTAGTAGCGAATCGATCCCTTCTCGCGTACGAGGCTAAAGCCATTCTGCTCCAGCAGCCTCACCAATTCGCTGAACTTCATGCCGCCGCAGCCATGGCCGACAGCATACTGAAGCTCGAAACGCTTTGGTAGCGCGCTTGCTGGGCGCTGAACGCTACGAGCGCTTCCCCTCGTACTGCGCCAGAATCCGCCGAGCGACGACCATCTTGTGAACTTCGTCCGGACCGTCGTAGATGCGGGCGAAACGGGCTTGGCGGTAGAACATCGACAGCGGATGATCTTCGGTCACGCCGGCGGCGCCGAAGATTTGGATCGCTTTGTCGACCACGCTGTGCAGCACCTTGGCGCCGAAAAACTTAATCAGCGAGATCTCTTCGCGCGCTCCGCTGGCGCCGGCGGTGTCGATCTTCCAGGCCGCGTGCAACGTCATCAGCCGCGCGGCGTGAATGTCCGCGCGCGCTTCGGCGATCCAGTCTTGAATGTTGGCCTTGCGCGACAGCGTGCTGCCAAACATTTCGCGCTGGGTCGCGTATTGGCACATCATCTCGAAGGAGCGCTGCGCAACGCCCAACCAACGCATGCAGTGATGAATGCGACCGGGG
>JBGOUW010000283.1:0-6624 GCA_041477755.1 Binatia bacterium | reverse complement strand
GAGAGGTTTTCGTCACCGACGACGGCGCCGAGACCGACCTCGACCTCGGCCACTACGAGCGCTTCCTGTCGGTACGGATGAGTCAGAAGAACAACTTCACCACCGGCCAAGTGTACGACGCGGTGATCAGCCGCGAGCGCCGCGGCGATTACCTCGGCGGCACCGTGCAGGTGATCCCGCACATCACCGACGAGATCAAGCGCCGCATCCTCGAAGCGGCGGAGGACTGCGATATCCTCATCGGCGAAGTCGGCGGTACGGTCGGCGACATTGAGAGCTTGCCGTTCCTCGAAGCCATTCGGGAATTCAAATGGGATCGCGGCCGTGAGAATGTGCTCTACATTCACCTCACGCTGGTGCCGTTCATCTCGACTGCCGGCGAAGTGAAGACCAAGCCGACGCAGCACAGCGTGAAGGAACTGACCGGCCTCGGTATCCAGCCCGACATCTTGCTGTGCCGCACCGATCGCCAGCTCGAACCGAAGATCAAGGCCAAGATCGCCCACTTTTGCAACGTCGACGAGAGGTCGGTGATCACCGCGCGCGACGTCGAGTGCATCTACGAGGTGCCGCTGGCGTTGCATGACGAAGGTATCGACGATTGCCTGATCGAGAAGCTCAACATGTGGACCGGCGCGCCCAATCTCGCCAAGTGGCAGAAGATCGTGCAGGTGGTGAAGCATCCGCAATCGCGCGTGCGGGTCGCTGTGGTCGGCAAGTACGTCGATCTGACCGACTCGTACAAGAGCCTCAACGAGGCGTTGGCGCACGGCGGCATCGCCAACGAGTGCAAGGTCGAGCTCGACTTCGTCGATTCGGAAAAGATCGAAGCCGACAATTTACCCGACGCGCTGACGCGGGCCGACGCGGTGCTGGTGCCGATGGGATTCGGTCCGCGTGGCACCGAGGGCAAGATCGCCGCGGTGCGCTACGCCCGCGAAGAACGCGTGCCGTTCTTCGGCATTTGCTTCGGCATGCAGATGGCCGTCATCGAGTTCGCGCGCAATGTCTGCGGATTGAAAGGTGCGAACTCCTCCGAGGTCGACCAGCAGACGCCGCATCCGGTCATCGATCTCATGCAAGGGCAGCGCATGGTGACCAAGAAGGGCGGCACGATGCGGTTGGGTGCCTATCCGTGCACGCTCGCCGAGCACTCGTTGGCGGCGCGCCTGTATGGCAAGCGCAAGATCAGCGAGCGCCATCGGCATCGTTACGAGTTCAACAACGCGTATCGCGACACGCTCGCCAAGCACGGCCTGATTCTAAGCGGCGTGTCGCCCGACGAATCACTCGTGGAGATCATCGAGTTGGCCGATCATCCGTGGTTCATCGGCTGCCAGTTCCATCCCGAGTTCAAGTCGCGGCCGTTCGACTGCCATCCGTTGTTCAAAGGATTTATCCGTGCCGCGGTCCAGCACAAAGCTGAGTCGTCGCGGACGCCGCTGCTCACGGCGGTGCGCGCGGTGCAGTGAGCTGCGACGCGGAGCGACAGTGACCCAGAACCAACTCACACTTGCGGTTCTCCGTCCGCACCCTCTCCCCCTGAGTGTGTCGACAAATGCACCGACGGTGTTATCTGCGCCCGATTTCTCGTGTCCAGGTAGGGGCGACGCATGCGTCGCCCGCGAATTGGTACCGCGGCCCGGCAGAGAACGGAGGGCGATGCATGCATCGCCCCTACGCTGCAGGGAAGTTCGACAGCCCCCTCTGGGAGAGGGAACATGTGGCGGTGGGCATGCTGGTTCGTGAAGTCACCGTCGGCTCCGTGCGTATCGGCGGCGCTCAGCCGCTCGCGTATCTCGGTGGCCCGTGCGTGATCGAGAGTCGCGACAGCGCGCTGCGTCACGCCGTGGCGATCAAAGCGATTACCGACAAGCTCGGCATGCCGTTCGTGTTCAAATCGTCCTTCGACAAGGCCAACCGCACGTCGCTGTCGTCGTACCGTGGCCCGGGATTGCAGGAGGGCTTGAAAATTCTCGCCGAGGTCAAACGCGAAGTCGGGGTGGCGGTGGTGACCGATGTCCACGAAGCGGCGCAAATTGCGGCCGTCGCGGAAGTAGCCGATCTATTGCAGACGCCCGCGTTTCTCTGCCGGCAGACTGATTTTCTGCTCGCGGTGGCGCGCGCGGGCAAACCGATGAACATCAAAAAGGGGCAATTTCTCGCGCCCTGGGACATCGGGCCGCTGCTGGAGAAGGTCGCGTCGAGCGGCAATCAGCAACTGATGATCACCGAACGCGGCGTCAGCTTTGGTTACAACAATTTGGTCGCCGACATGCGCTCGCTCGCGGTGATGGCGGAGCACGGATACCCGGTGGTCTACGACGCCGGCCACAGCGTGCAGCTACCGGGCGGACAAGGGGCGGCGTCGGGCGGGCAGCGCCAGTTCATCCGCCCGTTGGCGCGCGCCGCCGTTGCGGTCGGGATCGATGCCGTGTTTCTCGAAACCCACGAAGACCCCGACCGTGCACTCAGCGACGGCCCGAACTCGTATCGTCTGAGCGAGTTGCCGGCACTGCTGCTCGAGTTGCAGGCCATCCATTCCACTCTTGCCACTCTTGCGCGAAGCCATGCCCCTACCGCGTAAAGCGCGACGCCCGCCGGCGGTGCGCCGCGGCGGAGCGAGCGAAGACGTGAAGCGCGCGCGGCGCGTGCTGGCGATCGAGACCGCGGGGATCGCCGCCGTCGCCAACCGTTTGGATCAGCGCTTCGATCGGGCGTTGGTGCTGCTGCAAGGGTGCCGCGGCAAAGTCGTGGTCACCGGTATGGGCAAATCCGGGCTGATCGCGCGCAAGATTGCGGCGACCTTGGCGAGCACCGGCACGCCGTCGTTGTTCATGCACGCCGCCGAAGCGCTGCACGGCGACTCGGGCATGCTGGCGCGCGGCGATGTGGTGGTGGCGCTGTCGTACAGCGGCGAGACCGAATTGGTTCAGCTGCTGCCGTTTTTCAAACGGATGGCGCTGCCGCTGATCGTCTTCACCGGCCAGCCACGCTCGACGCTGGCGCGTGCGGCCGAAGTCGTGCTCGATGTCGCGGTGCCGGAGGAAGCCTGTCCACTCGGCTTGGCGCCGACCGCGAGCACCACTGCGCAACTCGCACTGGGTGACGCGCTGGCGGTGGCGCTGCTGGAGCGGCGCGGCTTCAAGGCGAGCGACTTCGCGCATCTGCATCCGTCAGGTGCGCTTGGCCGTCAGCTGCTCAAGGTTGAGGATCTCATGCATCGCGGCGACACGATTCCATCGGTGCCCGCCGATACCCCGTTTAAGGAAACCGTGATCGAGATTACGACAAAGCGGCTCGGCGTCACTGGCGTGGTCGATGGGGCGGGGGGATTGCTCGGGATGGTGACCGACGGCGACCTCCGTCGCGCCTTCGAGCGCGCTCCGGACGTCCGCCTGCTGACCGCGCGCGAGTTGATGACCAGCAATCCCAAGACGGTCGATCGTGCGCCCCTGACGATCGACGGCGCCGCGCTGGCTGCCGAGGCGCTCGCCATCATGGAGCGCTTCAGCATCACCTCGCTCTTCATCGTCGACCCCGCGCGCCGGCCGGTGGGCATCCTGCACATTCACGACCTGCTTCACGCTGGCGTGGTCTAGCAGGCGATCGCCATGACGAATCCGCTTCGTCGTCTCTACAAACGATTGCCGCGGCTGCGGCGGGCAGTCCGTCGGATTAAGCATGCCGGGGTCTATTGGCCGACGCGCTTCGTGCTGTGGACGGTCAATCGCCTGAGTCTGGATGCTGCGCTCAAGCTGGCCGAGCGTGTCGGCGCGTTGCTGTTCCGAGTGCTGCGCAAACCGCAACGGCTTGCCTTGGAGCATCTCCGCGTCGCGTTCGGCGGCCAGCTCTCGGAAGCTTCGCGTGCGCGGCTGGCGCGCGCCTCGTTCATCAACATCGCGCGCTGCTTTTGCGAGATCGCCAAGATCGACACGCTGCGCCCGCAGTTCGGCGACTACATCGAGATTGACGGCTGGGATCACGCGCAAGCGGTGCTCGACCCAGGCCGTGGCGCGGTTGTCATCACCGGCCACGTCGGCAATTGGGAACTGATGACGGCATATCTCGCCTGGAAGGGCTTGCCGATCGCCGCTATCGCCCGCCGCGTGTACGAACCGCGCCTCAATCAGCTCATCGTCGATCTTCGCCGCCAGCAGGGCGTGCAGACCATCTTGCTTGAGAGTCCGAACGCCACGCGAGATCTGCGACGGGTGCTCAAGAACCGCGGGTTGTTGACGATGGTGATTGATCAGGAACCGAAGGCCGCTTCCGAGTCGGTGCCATTCTTCAGCCGCGCGGCGCACACACCGGCCGCGGCGGCATCGTTGGCGATACGGCGCAAGCTGCCGGTGTTCGCCGCCTTCATTCAACGCCGGCCGCAGGGCGGACATCGCATCACGATCTTGCCGCCCTTTGCGGTGCCGGATAGCGGCGACGTGCAGACCGATATTCGCGATCTCACGGCGATAATCAGCGAGGCGCTGGAAGAACACATCCGTAAGAACCCAGCCGAATGGGTGTGGTGGCACCGGCGCTGGTGGCCCGCGCCGCTCCCCGACCTTGATCTAGACCGGGAATTGCCATATGCGTACTCGCCCTCTGGTTTGTAGGAGAGTACGCGAGAGGAGGACCCGGCGATGAGCGCTGATCCACGGCTGATCAAACTGTTTTGCTACTATCGTGACGCCGAGTTGCGCGGGGCCAACCTGCTCATGCGGCTCATCAATCACATCGACGATTCCGATTCGCAGGTAAAGCTGTCGCTGCACCTGGCGGAAGAAACGCACCACGCCTGGCTGTGGACCAAGCGGATCACCGATCTCGGCGGCGAACCGAAGACGATCGCAGACGGCTACCAGTCACGCATTGGCTTGAAGACGGTTCCGCGCAGCGTCATCGATATTCTCGCCCTGACCGTGGTGGTCGAAGAACGTTCGCATCAGCGCTACGTGGAACACGCGGCTCGCCCCGACATCGATCCGGAGACGTTGGCGGTGTTGAAGGAAGTGTCGCACGACGAGAAATGGCACATCGCCTGGATTCGCGCCAAGCTCAACGAGCTGGCGGCCAACGAAGGTGGCGCCGTACGCGTCGAGGCGGCGCTGGAGAAGTATCGCGAGATTGATCGACAGGTGTATGCCGATCTGCTCGAAAAGGAGCGCCAGGAATTCGGTGGCGGCCTCGCGCACGCCCCTGCGGCAAGCTGAGCCGCCCGTCGTTTTTCGCCGATCGAAGCGGGTCTGCGACCCGTCCGTCACACAACTATGAGCAACATTGCCGCGGCTGGGCCAACGGCTGCGGCTGATCCGAGCCGCACATCATCGGCGCCCACACCGTCGGCGCGCCCACCGTCGGCAATGGACCGTCTCGAGTACGCCATCATGCGCGTGGCGCTGGCGGTCTGCGGTGCGGTGCCGTGGCGCTGGAGTTTGAAACTGGGCGCCGCGCTCGGGCAGCTCTTTTATCTGTTCGATGCGCGTGACCGGCGCATTGCCCTGATCAATTTGGCGTTCGCGTTCCCCGATCAGCCGCCGGCCGCACATCGCCGCATCTTGCGCGCGACGTGCCGCAACCTTGGCCGCATGGCGTTCGAGATCGCCCACATGCCGCGACTGACCGCGCAAACGCTGGCACGTTACGTCCGGGCGGAAGATCCCGCGCGCTGGAATGCCGTCGTCGCCACGGCGCGCGAGCGCGGCGCGATCATTTTGACCGCGCACTTCGGCAATTGGGAGCTCTTGGCCTATGCGTGCGGACTCCTCGGCCAACCGGTGACGTTGATTCACCGCCGCATGCGCAACGCGTTGGTCGACCACGAGATCGGCGTCCTGCGCGGCGGTGCCGGCACGCAAGCGATTCCGAAGAAAGCGGCGGCGAAGGAGGCGCTGCGCCGGCTCAAGGCGCGCGCGTTGGTGGCGATTCCGATCGATCAAAATCAAGTGCGCAGCTTCGGCGTGTTCGTCGAGTTCTTCGGCAAGCCCGCCTGCACCACCGCCGGCCCGGCGCGGCTGTCGATGCTGACCGGCGCGCCGATCATTCCGGTCTTCATCGTGCGCGAGGGGACCAGCGAGCGCCATCGCATCATTGTTCTGCCCGAGATCGAACTGGCGCGCACGGGTGATCGCGAGGCCGACATCCTCGCGACGACGCAGCGCTGCACCGCGGCGTTCGAAGCGATCGTCCGCCAACACCCCGATCACTGGATCTGGTTTCACAAGCGGTGGAAGACGCGGCCGGAAGGCGAAGCCAGGCTGTACTGATTGCGGATTGCGGATTTGGGATTGCGGATTTCCGGATCGGGTCGCCAATCCGCAATCTACAATCCGCAATCCGCAATTCCGTTTGAGTCTTCGCCCAACTTTCGCTAGTGTCGCTTTACGATTGTGAGGAGTTGGGGGAGATGATTCTCACCAAGCGACAGAAGCAGCTGTTCGACTACATCGAGGGATACATCATCGGCCACGGCTTCGCCCCGACGTTGGAAGAGATCGGCGCGCAGTTCGGTTTGTCGTCGCTGGCCACGGTCCACAAGCACCTCACCAACCTCGAACAGAAGGGACTGATCGCGCGGCAAGCGAATCTCAGCCGCGCGATCGAAGTGGTGTCGCGCCAGAAGAAACG
>JBGOUW010000077.1:0-13026 GCA_041477755.1 Binatia bacterium | reverse complement strand
GTCGGGGTCACGCAACGCTCTTCCACGCACACCAAGCCAGTCGGGCAGCCCGCGTCACAGGGTGTCGGCGTCGTGGTCGGCGTGCTCGTCGGGGTGTCGGTGGGTGTGCACGTGGGTAGTGGCGTAACGCCCGGGATCGCTTCACCGGTGAGGAACGGATTGAAGGCGACAAAGATGTCCGCGACGTGGTTAGTGTCATCCGCAACCAAATTACTCGCGTCGGATTGAAAGGTGACCCACTCCCCGTCGCCGCTCAGGTTCGGGAAGTTGCTCGCGCCGTTGGGCTCAACGCCACCTTCAGCCGTGATGCGCGCAACCAACCCGCTCGAGCGATCGAGGACCATGATGTCGGCGACGTTGTTGGTGTCTCCCGCGAGGAAGTTTGACGCCAGCGAGACGAACGCTAGAAAGCGGCCATCGCCGCTAAAACTCGGGGCATCGCTGAAGCCATTGGGAGCGATCGCCGCGGCACCACCGGTCGTACATCCGTCGGGCGGTTCGACGCGAGTCGTCACGCCTAACACGCGATCGCGGATGAAGACGTCGGTCGCCTCGTTGGTATCCCCCGGTACGAGGTTGCTCGCGTCGGAGGCAAACGCGACGTAGCGGCCGTCATCGGTAATCGTCGGGTTGCGACTGGGGCCGTTGGCCGCCCGGCCATTGATGGTGACGCTAATACGTTCGAACTGCTGCTGCTGGCTATCCCACAGGATGATCTCATCCAATGTGTTGTCGGGGTCGGTCCCATTGATGAAATCAGTGGCCTTCGACACGAACACGACGTAGCGACCGTCGCCGTTCAACACCGGCGAGTGGCTGGGGCCGTTCGCCGAGTCCCCCCGCTCAGCGCCTACCGCCGCACGGCTGATCAACACGGTCGTACCTTGGTCAAGATCGCGCACGAATACATCCGTCGTCTCATTGATGTCGCGCAGTGCGAGGTTGCTGGCGTCCGACGCAAAGGCGACGAAGCGACCGTTGTACGTGATGGCGCTTGGTTCATCGCGGCTGCCACCGCCGCAGTTGTTGGGATCGTCCAACGGACATGGTGCGAGCGGTAGGCTAGTTCGGGTCACCACGCCAGATGTTCGATTTTTGAGGAACGTATCGGCGCGGTGGTTGGCGTCGTCGAGGACGAGATTCGCAGCGGCGGAGCCGAACGCAACCAACTGGCCATCGGATGACAGCGCAGGTGGAAAGCTGAAGTCATCGGCTTCGCGACCGTCGGTCGCCACGCTCACCCGGGTAGTGGTATCGGTGGCGCGATCGCGTACGAAAACGTCGGTAACTTGGTTGTTGTCGTTGCCGATCAAGTTGGTGGCATCGGACTTGAAACCGACGGTGCAGCCGTCGAACGAGAGGTCCGGCAACAGGCTACGCTGATTCCCTTGCGCGGAGCTGCTGCTCACGCTGACACGTTCGAAGCGTCGCCCGTTACAGTCGGCGGCCACGGCGGCGCGTGGCCCCAGCCACTCACTCGCGACGACGAGCCCGATCATTGTCAATCCGTTGGTCCGAAACCGGCGAGATCCCTGCTTGCCACAACCGCTCCGCATCGCCATGAGATTGTCCTCCGAAAAGTGGTCGTGCGATATCACAACCGCGCGGCGGGCCACAACCAGGGATCGCGTGCAAGTCGTGTTTTGGGAAGGCGGCAGGGCAGGTCCGCTTGGAGTCAGGGTTTCGACTGCTCCAAAAGCGCGTGTTCCTCTCCCACAGCACGTAAGCTGCTCAGGTACTCCGCTTCCGGCCTTCCTTCGGCATGAACCGGAGCCAGCTGCGATCGCTGAACGCCAGCTGCCGCGGGAGCCCTTCGCGTTGTGGCACGCCGGTCGCGCGCATTGTGTTGCGACGGCCGTCAAGCGCCGCGCGAGAGCGGCTGGCGCCGTGGCGCCGGAGTTTTCCATTGCCGGGCCCGACGAGGCACCCTATAATCGGCCAATTTCTGATGGCGACTTTCACCATTCGCGGCGGGATGCCGTTCGCTCAGCACCGGCGAGAGCAGTTGATCCAACGCGCCCCTGCAGCGCTGGTTACCGCGACGGTTCTGGTCGCGATCTACAACGTCCTCGTCGTTTCGCTCGGCACGCACACGATCACCGGTCTGGTGCTCTTCGCCGTCGAGACCGCCATTCCGTTCGGCGGCGCTTTTCTCCTGCGTCTGCGCGCGGCGCGTCGCCATGTTGAGCAGACGCTGCTACTGCTCGATATGGTCTTCACCACTTTCGTATTGTCGGAGTTGTTACTTCCCCAACCCAACGCCGCCGGGATCGGCCTCGCCTTGGCCCTGAAGCTCGCGGGCACAGCGCTGGTATTTCCGTGGGCCCCGGTGTGGCAGGCGGCGGCCGCGGCGTATACGCTCGCCGGCTACACGCTGACGGGAATGGTCACCGGCGTGATGGTCGGCGCCGGACCGAACATCATAGTTGCGCCGCTGGTCGGGGCGATGTTGTGCATCGTTGGCGCCACGTTGGTGGATGGACACCGGCGGGGCCTGTACGCGCAACAGGTTGCCTTGGCGGAATCGGAAGCGAAATACCGCTCGCTGACCGAAGGGGCGGTAGCAGGCGTGCTCGTGTACCAAGACGACCGTTTCGTGTTCGTCAACGAAGCGACCGCGCGGATGCTTGGCTATCCGCGCGACGAGCTCATCGGCCACTCACACAACAAGCTGTACAGGCCCGAGGACCTACCGCACGCCGAGCGCGCCCTCGCCGACCTGTTGTCCGGGCAACGCGGGGCCTTTGAAACGCTGTTGCGCGTGTCACGACGCGACGGCCGTGAGGTCCAGGGGCGTGCGAGCTTCAGCTGTATTCAGTATGACAGCCGCCCGGCGGCGCTCGGGGTCGTGATCGACGTTACGCAGGAGCGCGACCGCCAACGCGAAGCAACTCGGCTGGCGGCCGAGATGCAGGCGTCAGAAGCCCGCTACCGCGACCTGTTCGAGAACGCCACCGACCTGATCATCGAAACCGACCTCAACGGGTACTTCATCGGCGCCAACCCTGCCGCCCTCGCGCTGGCGGGGTACGCCGCCGATGATCTGCTGCGCGGCGTACACCTCTCGCAGCTGGTCGCGCGGGACTATCTGCCAACCGCGATGCAATTCCGGAGCGACCTTGTGGCTGGCGTTCCAGTGCAGCAGCCGCACATCGTGCCGCTGGTTGCCCGTGACGGATCGCGCCATCAAATCGAGCTGTATACGCGGGTGATCCAAAGGGATGGCAGCCCTATCTACATCCAGAGCATCGGGCGCGACGTCACCGAGCGCCGGCGAGTTGACAGCGAACGCCAAACGCTGCTGTTGCAAACCCAGCGCTTGGCGGCTTTCCAGCACGCGCTGGCGGCGGTTGCGCCGGCGCTCCACGGTTCGCACGGACTCGATCACACGTCGGCTCAAATCGCTGGCATTTGCCGGGATCTGTTCGATGTCTCGTCTGTCTATCTGTGGTATCGCGAGGGTGACGTGCTAGTCGGCCGCGGAGCCAGCGGCGAGTGGGCGGAGGAGTTTCGCAGCTGGAGTGTCCCGTTGTTCGATCCGCAAGCGCTGAGCACGCGGGCGTTTGAGGAGAAGCGTCCCGTCTACGTCAATCGCATCGAGGAGTCCGAGTGGCACAGTCATCCCGTCGCGCAGGCCGGCATGCGCGCCTGGATGGTGATCCCGCTGCTCAACGGTGACCAGATCCTTGGGGCACTGGCCCTGCTGGATCGCCTGAACCCTGAGCGCTTCGACGCCCAATCGACCGAGTGGGCGCAGATTTTCGCAGCCCAGGCCGTCCTTGCCATCGAGAACGCGCGGCTGCGCGACAGAGAGCGCGTCGAAGCGCGCGCCACCGCGCATTTGTTGACGTTCGCGCAGAGCTTGCATGCGAAGCTGGGCGACCCGGCGCTGCGGCGCAGCTTGGCCGAGGAGTCAGCCCGCCTGCTCGATGCCGACATCACCGCTATTGTCATCCACGACGCCGAGCGCGGTCGCTTCTGCGTTGCCCATGTGCACGGGCTCGAGGAGGAACAGCGCCTGGAGATCGAAGGCCTCGAGTTTGAGCCCGAGACCGCCCCGGTCTTCACCGCCAATGCCCTCCAGTTCAGCCGCGCCGCCGCCGCGACACCGGTCGTCGCCATGATGATGGAGCGCTGGGGAGTCGAGCACGTGCTCTATCTTCCGATCCGGCGCAATCAGACGTTTCTGGCGATGCTGGTGTTCGCCCGTCGGCGGGAGCTCGCCTTCTCCGACGACAGCGTGCAACTCGCCGAAGGGATCGCGTACCATGCGGCTACGACGCTCGAGAATGCACGGCTCCTCGATGCGCTGCAGGCCGCCAATCGTTTGAAGTCGGACTTCGTGGCCACCATGTCGCACGAACTACGCTCACCGCTGAACGTGATCATCGGCTACACGGACTTGCTGCGTGACGCGCAGTTCGGGGCGGTGACGCCGCAACAAACCGAGACGCTCGACCGCGTCCTGGCACAATCGCAGCAATTGCTCGAACTCATCAACGCCACACTCGATCTCAGCCGACTCGAACGCGGCGAAGTCGGCCTCGCCCGGGAGCAGTTCGCGCTCGGCGAGCTGTTCGGGGAATTGCAAGCGCAAGTCGCCCCGCGGCTGGTGAAAGCGGTAGCGTCCGTGCATTGGCAGCCGGTCAACGGGATGCGCGCGCTGCATACTGATCGCGGTAAACTCAAGTTGATCATCCGCAATCTACTCGACAACGCGCTGAAGTTTACCGAGCAAGGACGGATCGATATCGCCGCCCGTGAGATCGACGACGCGATCGAAATCCTGGTACGCGACACCGGCCGGGGGATTCCGCCCGAGTCCTTGCCCAGCATCTTCGATATGTTTCGGCAGGTGGATTCTGCGGACAGCCGGACGCACGGCGGCGTGGGGCTGGGGTTGTACATTGTGCGCCGCCTGGTGGAGATGTTGGGCGGCACAGTCGGCGTCGAGAGTCAGGTCGGCGTAGGATCGACCTTTTGCGTCAGCGTTCCACGTCAGCTCCGTGAACCGCTGCGCGCCGCGGAGTCCGCACACTCGGCTTGACCCGCGCGCGGCTCCAAGACTAGAAGGCTCTGCGCTAGCCGTCACGGGCACGCGCTGACGGTCGGAGGGGGGACAACATGCGACGGCGATCCTGGGCGGTAGTTCTCATAGCGACGCTGCTGATGCAGAGCGGCTGCGCCACGATGCAGAAGCCTTCGTGGAACAAACCTGTTGGCAAATGGACCTGGATCTCCGCGGCGGTGTGTGGCGCCGCCGGCGCCGGGGGTGGGTACGCCATCGCGGACAACATCCCGGGCCATTCGTGTGTCCAGGTTACCGGGACTGGTGAGCAGCGCTGCGTCAGCGACGATCACAACTACGCCGCGTGGAGCGCGGGCTTGGGTGTCGGCATGGCGGTCCTTTGTGGCATCGCCGGCCACCTGTTCTTGGATCCCGAAGAGCAAGTCGCCGCACCGCAGCCACCGCCAGCCGTGGAAGTGCCGCCTCCTGGGCCACCGATCACCCGCAAGCGCATCGTGTTGCGCGGCATCACCTTCGACTTCAACAAGAGCGTCGTCCGCGCCGAGTCGTCCCCGGTGCTCGATGAAGCCCGCAACACGTTGCTTGCCAACCCTGGCGTGAAGGTCGCCATCGAGGGATACACCGACTCCATCGGCAGCGACGAGTACAACCAAGCGCTGTCGATCCGGCGCGCCGAAGCGGTATACCGCTATCTCGTCAATGGCGGCGTGCCGCCCGAGCAGTTGAGCACCGTCGGCTTCGGCAAGACGCATCCGGTGGCGGATAACGGCACGGATTCGGGTCGGGCGCAGAATCGTCGCGTGGAACTGCGGGTCGAATAGTTCGTTGTGAACTGCGTTGACTTGGCTCACGACGCAACGTAAAGCTCTGAACCGCTTCGGTACGCGTTCGAGCGCCTACCGTAACCATTGGAGGACTACATGATCGTTCGTGTAAAGGTGTCGTTGCTGGCCATCTTCGCCGCGGCGTTTCTGGTGTGTGCTGGACCTAGCCGTGCCGATGTCGCTCCGGGCGAGACCATTACCAAGGACAACATCGATAAGATCAAGGATCTCATCTCACCGGGGATTGAGTGGTGCGTGCAGCACGGCATGCAGATGAAGATCGTGCCGTACAAGCACGTGGAGTGGAACAAGGCGTTTCGCGAGGCGACCGAGAAGTACTCCGGACAGGTGAAGCTTGCGCCCGACGGGCGCTCGCTGGTTGGGCACGTCGCCGGACTGCCATTCCCGAGCCTCGATGCCAACGATCCACAGTACGCCCTGAAGCTGATGTGGAACTACGAGTACAAGCCCTTCGTCACCGATGACGAAGACCTGCGTAACTTCGACGCCGATACCGGCCCCGTCGCCGACGGACCGATGGCGGTGGAACGGCACTTTCTGCTCGATCACCTCCGCACCCTGCTGTACAACGGCCGTATCATCGTCGATCCGAAGCCGGAACGGCCCAACCCGGATCAAGTGCGCGGCAAGGGCTCGCTGCATCCCATCCTGGAACCCTTCGATCTCAAGGGTATCGGCTCTACCAGCATCCGTTACCTCAGTCCGGATCGTCAGGACGACACGTGGCTCTACTTGCCGACACTGCGTCGGGTGCGCCGTTTGTCAAGCGCGCAGCGTTCCGACGCGCTGTTCGGCCAGGACACGGATGTCGACAGCTATGGCGGCTACGCCGGACAGATCCCGTGGTTCGATTGGAAATTTCTCGGCGAGAAAGAAGTCCTCGCCTCGTTTCACTCCGACAACTTTCCGGTCAAGTACTGCGACAACGGTGGTGACTTCATCTTCTGCGACAACTGGGAGAAGCGCAAAGTCTGGGTCATTGAAGGCGTCTCGAAGCTACCGCAATATGCGTACGGCAAGCGGCTGATCTTCCTCGATCAGGAGAGCTACCTGATTGCGTTCAGCGATATGTTTGATCGCTCCGGTCACCTGTGGAAGGTGTGGGTCAACCAGTGGTCGTTCCGCAAACGCGCGACGCCGAGCTATGGCGTCGAGTACCCGGACGAGATGCCCTTCCAGCCCAGCATCACCATGGTGGACATGCAGCTCAGCCATGCTACGCGCGCGGCGTTACCCAGCAACAAGTTCCCCGGCGAACAGGGGTGGTACTTCAATCAAGGAGAGAAGTCCGGCATGACGGAAGAATTTTTCACCATCGCCGAGCTGATTGCCTCCGGTACGTGAGGCGGAGACCGTTGGTGTTTGCAGAAGGGCGGGGTCGGCAACGGCCCCGCCTTTTTCGTTTGGCCCACTGGCGTTGAAGTAGCGAAAGCGTCACGTTCGTTGGAACGTCAGCGTGGGCGCGGTGAGCCGCCCAGCACCACGACGCGAAATCCCGCCGCCCGCCACGCCGCGCGATTCACGCAGCCACGAGTGTCGAGGATCACGCGCCGCGCCATCAGCTTGGCCATGCCAGCGGGGTCCAAGTGCTGGTACGCCGTGTGCGGCGTGAGCAGGACGATCAGGTGCGCACCGTCTACGCAGCGGTGCAGCGCCGCGACATCCCGATGATCACCGACATGAGGATCGTGAGTCACCACTTTGGCGCCAACCCGCGCGACGAGCAGATCGCGCACGCGGACGGCGGGGGATTCACGCGCATCGTCCACGTCGCCCTTGTATGCCAGGCCGAGTAACGCGATCTTTGGCCGGGCGACATCGCGCACGAGATCGACGGCCCAATCGGCCACCAGTTGCGGCACACCGTCGTTGAGTTCCCGCGCCACGCGCAAGAGGCGTGTAGCCTCGGGGAGCTTCTCCACCAGAAACCATGGATCGACTCCGATGCAATGACCGCCCACGCCCGGTCCCGGCTGGTGCAGGTGAACACGGGGATGGCGATTGGCAAGCTCGATGACCCGCCACGCGTCGACATCGAGGTCCTCGGCCATCCGCGCGAGCTGATTGGCGAGCGCGATGTTAACGTCGCGGTAGGTGTTCTCCATCAGCTTGACCAGCTCCGCCGTCATCGCGTCGGTGCAGATGATCTCCCCGTCGACGAAGGTGCGGTAGAGTTCGGCGGCGCGCTCGGCCGCGCGCGGTGTGAGCCCGCCGACGATGCGGACGTTGGCAAGCAACTCCTTGAGAATGTTGCCCGGAATCACGCGCTCCGGACAGTACGCGACATCGAGGTCGCGCTCGGCGCGCAGACCGGATCGTTCGAGCACCGGAGCCAGTACGTCGCGTGTGGTCCCAGGCGGCGACGTCGATTCGAGCAAAACCAGGTTGCCAGTCCGCAGAACCGGCACGATCGACTCCGCCGCGCCGCGCACCGCAGCGAGGTCCGCACGCGGCAACCCCTCGCCGCGTTGCAACGGTGTTGGCACGGCGATGACGAAGATGTCGGCGCCTTCGGGACGCGCGGCGGGACAGAGGTGGCCGGACTGCAGCGCTGCGCGCACCACGGTTGCCAAACCGGGTTCGTCGATGTGCGGTTCACCGTCCGCAAGTCGCGCCAAGACACGGGGGTCGGTGTCAACGCCGAGCACACGATGGCCGGCGGCGGCGAGCAGCGCCGCAGTCGGGAGGCCGACGTAGCCGAGCCCGAGAACACAAATCGACGCCATCACACGCTCGGGTGCGTGACAAAGTAGGCCGCCACCGCTGTCGCGATGCGCTCGGCGGCGCGACCGTCGCCGTAGGGGTTCGCCTTCGGGGACGGCGGCGCGCCTGCCGAACGCTCGCGCAGCAGGCGATTGACCTCGCTGCAAATCCGCACCGGATCGGTGCCCACCAACGTCGCCATGCCCGCGGTGATGCCCTCCGGCCGCTCGGTTTTCTCGCGCATCACCAGCACCGGCGTGCCCAACGACGGCGCTTCTTCCTGTACGCCTCCGGAGTCGGTGAGTAGAATCGCCGCCCGCTGCATCAACGCGACAAACGGCAAGTACTCGAGCGGCTCGATGAGCACGATGCTCGGCACCCCGCTCAGCAAGCGGTGGACGGGCTCACGCACATTCGGATTCAAGTGCACCGGATAGACCAGCGCGACCTCGGGATGTTCCGCGGCGATTTGCCGGAGGGCCTGGCAAATGTTCAGAAAGCCCGCGCCGAAGCTCTCACGACGATGGCCGGTGACGAGAATCAAGCGCCGGCCACGGCTGACTTGCTCCACCGCGTCCGGTAGCTGTACCGTGATCTCGCCGCGCGCCAGGCGACCGGTTGTCGCCAGCAGCGCGTCGATCCCGGTGTTGCCGGTTACGGTGATGCACTCGGCAGCGATGCCTTCCGCGAGCAAATTGTCGCGCGCACCCGTGGTCGGTGCGAAGTGGAGATCGGCGAGCACCGTCGTGACTCGGCGATTGATCTCTTCGGGAAACGGACTTGCCGGATCGCCGGTACGCAAGCCCGCTTCGACGTGGGCCACCGGCACGCGCGCGTAGAACGCCCCAAGCGCCACCGCCATCGTCGTTGTGGTATCGCCCTGCACCACCACGAGATCGCGCCGCTCGTCGGCCAGGACATCGCGGATGCCGCTGAGCACGGCAGCCGTAATGTCGGTGAGATCCTGCCCCGCGCGCATGACGTTTAAATCGCGGTCGGGCCGAATCGCAAACACCCGCAGCACTTGATCGAGCATCTGGCGGTGTTGCGCAGTGACGCACACCTGTACGTCGGCTACGCTCCGGAGCGCCCCAATCACGGGGGCTAGCTTGATCGCTTCCGGGCGCGTGCCGAACACCACCAGAATCTTTCGCGCCCTCGCCACTACGCACCTCCCGCGGTAACATGCGCCTGCAGCCGCTGCCGCAACTGCTCCGCAATCTGCGGCTGGGCCTCGATGACGTTGGTAGTCTCCGCCGGATCATTGTCGAGATTGTAGAGTTCCTCGCGCACATTCTGGGTACGGACCGTCTCGGGCACCGGCGGCGGTGACTTGGTGTCGAGCAGTGGCGAGGGCTCGCTGCGAATGAATTTCCACGGCGCACTGCGCCACGCACGTCGCACGAAGCCGAGACGCACCGCCGTGTCGTCGGCGGTCACCGTGGTGCTCAGCACGGCGGTCGCCGACAGATAGGTCTCGGCATACGCGTCGCCAGCGGCAGGTTGCGCGAGCACATCCCGACCCATTGCTGCCGTTGGCGCGGCGACGCCCAACAACGCGGCGACCGTGGGCACCATATCCACCGTACGAGCCTTGGATATCTGTTGCCCGGCGGCAAGCCGAGCGGGAAATCGCATGAGCCACGGTACGCGCAGACTGGGTTCGTAGAGGTCCGCGCCGTGACCGAGGGCGTCGTGCTCCATGAGGCTCTGCCCGTGGTCGCCGAGCACGACGACCAAAGTGCGATCGGTCCAGCCGCGCTGAGCGAGCGCGGCGAGGAGGCGACCAATTTCCCCATCAACGCGTTCAACCTCCTGCGGATACTTGTTGACCAACGTCTCGATCTCGATCTCGATCCCGATCGCGCGCCGCTGATCGCGCTTCTCGTGAGCGCCGAAGTAGTGAACCCACAAAAAGAAGCGACCGCCTGCATGACGAGCGAGCCACGCTGTCGCCGCATCCGTGACGGCGCCGTCGGTACGATAGCTGTCCGCGACTACCTTGTGCGCATGATACTCCCGGGCTTCGTCGAGATCGTCGAAGTGCCGCCGCGGCACGCGCGAGACGCGCGCGAGCGGATAGTCCATCGGCGCATTGTAGCGATCGTCGTAGTACGCGAAGCCGCGCGCCAACCCGGTACTGCGATCCGCGGGATACGCTCCCACGACCGCAGCGGTATCCCACCCGGCATGCTGCAAGCGCTGCGCGAGGGTTTCGATTCCATCCGCGAGCACTTGCTCAGGCAGGTGCAAGCGATGCCGACTGGCGTCGACGCCGGACAGAATCGTCGCTAGGGCCGGCGTCGTCCACGGCACGTCAGTCACTACGTCGCGCACGAGCACGCCCTCCGCCGCCAGCCGATTGAGCGTAGCAACCTGAATCGAGCCGCCGTAACACGACAGGCGATCCGGGCGAAGGGCATCTACCGTGATGAGCAGCAGATTGGGTCCGGGCCGCGGCCAAGCGTACCACCCCACCACACCCATGAGCGCGACCGTCAGCGCGGCCCAGCGTCCGTTGCGCATCTGTTTCACGTCCGCCCTCGCTGTACACAGCCGTCCCGCTGCGGTCAATGTGGCGTGCGCGCGGAGTACTTCGTGGTGGGGCGGGCAGTCGAAACCGAGCCGGGCCAGTCCGGAGGCCCAAACGACCATCCGCGAGCCGCAGACGGCACCGCGAATCATCGCATTGTACGGCGTGACCTGACGCTGCGCAGACTGCTATAGGCGCGCTGTGCGCTGGCGACTGCTGTTGTGGTATGCGGTGATCGGGCTCGGCCTTGCCACCGCCGGGGTCGGAAATCACTACTTCGCGAAGAGCCGCGAGTTGTCTACCGGTGGGTGGTGGTGGCTCGGCGGCATCGGTTGGCTTGCCCTCGCGGCCTTGCTGGGTGATCGCGATCCCGACGCGCAGCCGCCGCCGCCATGGCGGCGAGTCGACTGGCTCGCGCTGCTATCCATCGCGATCGTTGCGCTGGTGTTTCGCTTGTGGCGGATCACGCAATACCCGCCGTCCGACGCGTTTGGCTTCGAGGAGATCCAGACCGGCTTCCTCGGCTATGGTTTCTATCGCGACTGGCGCTGGCCGATCGAGTTTCCGCTCACGAATCTACTCCCTGCGCTCAGCTTTTATCTCTTCGGGCTGACGTCGGAAGCCTTGCGCGCGCCGTTCGTCCTTGGCGGGGTGCTTGCCCCGGTATGCCTGTTTCTCGCACTTCGACGCCTGATCGCGCTGCCGGCTGCCTGGACCGCTGCGATGCTGCTCGCCGGCTGTCGCTGGGCCGCCGCCGCTGCGCGCTTTGCCGACGAGATTTTCTTCCCGTTGTCGGTCGTGGCGCTGACTCTCTGGTTGTTCGTGCGGGTAGTGCAACAGCGCCGCCGCGTCGACGTCTTCCTGCTTTCGGTCGTCAGTGCTGATCTGTTCTACGCCTATACAGGCTATCGGGTGTTTCCCTTGCTGCTGGCCGCCGATTCGGCGCTGCTCGCGCTGTCCGCTTGGCGCCACGCCAGGCTGTCGGGCGCCGCCGTGCGACACTTCGTCCTTGGCGTTGCCGTGTGGGCGGTCTTGCTCAGTCCGGGTGTGGTGGCAACGGTCTATCATGGCAGTGAGATTTTTTCGGAGGCGATCCGGCGGCACGGTGACGGATGGAAAGCAGCCGTGGCCGAGCAGCGTCCGTTGGTCGAACTTATCAGCCCGATGATCAAACGGGCGCGCGACGGCTGGGCCGCATTCGTCATGACGGGTGACGAAATCGCGTGGGTGAACATTCCGCGGCACGCGATGCTGGATCCGGTCACAGCCGCGCTGATGACGCTCGCGCTGCTGAACGGCATGCTGCGCTGGCGCGATCCGTTGCGGCGACTCACCTTTGTCGCGTTCGCGCTGCCGTTCGCGGCGCTGGCGGTCATTCCGACCAATCTGAACGTCTCACGCTGCTTTGTTCTGTTGGTCCCGCTGTTCACGCTCATCGGTCTGCTGGTCGACGATGGGTTGCGCTGGCGCCGAGTGCCACAGTGGATAGCAACAACGGCCGCGGCGGCGATCGTAGCGGTGGCGTTGGGCTTCAACGCCAGCGAAATGCAGCGGCTCCTCGATAGCCCCGAAGTGAAGGATGCGTTTGTGGTGCCCGAGAACACGGTGCTCGCGGCGATCCATCGAGTGCCCGCGGGGGCGCGCGTAGTGCTGCTGACAGCCGACGTTAGCAACGCCTTTGGCCCGTCCGACTACGTCTGGCTGACCGCGCACGCGAGCGGCGGACGTGCCACCTCGCTCGCTGCTGCGCTCGACGTTCGCGATGGTTACGAGCACGCACCGAGATATTGGATCACCCAAGGCACGTATGAGGCGGAGCAGTTACCGGCACTGGTCGCTACGGTGTGCCCACACTACTCAAACGCGATCTATCGAAATCCCAACCTGCGAAACCCCAACCCGATGGCGACGGTGGG
>JBGOUW010000576.1:0-3140 GCA_041477755.1 Binatia bacterium | reverse complement strand
GCACGTCGCAGGATACCGTTGCCGCTGCCACCGAGCATAAGCGGCGGATGCGGTTGCTGCACCGGTTTGGGAAGACACACGGCCTCGGTGACCTGAAAGTACTTGCCGTGGAAGGTGAGCGGCACGGCGCCCCACAAACCGCGGATGATCGCCACCGCTTCGTCCATGATCTGCAAGCGCTCGGAGACCTCCGGGAAGGCGAGTCCCATCATCGCAAACTCCGCTCGCGTCCACCCGGCGCCGATGCCCGCGATTACACGGCCCCCGCTGGCTTCGTCGAGCTGCGCGAACAACCGCGCGTGCATTGCCGGATGGCGGAACAGCAGGCAGGCGACGTGGCTGCCGATCTTGATGGTCTTCGTGCGCTGCGCCAGCGTCGCCATCACGAAGAACATCTCGTAGGCTGGGACGTTCGTCTGCAGCACCCCCAGCGCCTCGAAGCAGTAATGATCCGGCACGAAGATCGCGCTGAACCCGACCGCCTCCGCCAGTTGCGCCTCTTCGATCACGGCCTCGATGCCGGACTTGTCGTGGCGGACTTGGCCGCCGGCCACCTGGATCGCGAACTCCATACTGGTCTCTCTTTACTCCGGCTGAAGAAGACTCAGCATTGTCGTCATCCTGAGCCCCGCGAAGGATCTCTCTTCGCTCCGTTCGTCGTGGGTCAGGAAGAGAGCTGTTTCGCTTCGCTCAGCATGACAAGCTGCTTCGCACTACGACAGCTCCTCTTTGCGCCGCGTCAGCACGATCGCCGAACCCAACGAGACGCCGATCGCAATCACCGCGTATACGGCGCCGAAGATGGCGTAGCCGATGCCGGCCCCTTCCGGCTTCAGACCGGATTCTTGGAACATGAACAGATTGATGATCACGTACAGCGCGTATGCGTGCGCGAGTGGGATCGCGAAGCGCTTCATCCGCCAGATCGCCAGCGCGTAGGTGGCGAGGTACAGGCCGAACAGCGGGCCGATGATCATGTTCGGTGTGCCGCTCAGCCGTTGCCCGAAAAACACGAAGCCGGTTTGCGAGCCGCCGAGCTGCAGTGGCTTGAGCAGATCTGAAACGGCAATCAAACCGAAGAGCACCGCGAACGTCGTGAGGACCGGACCTCGCTTCTTGTCAGCCATTCACACTCCTCCTATCTATCGCTGGCATCACGCGCCGGCATCACGTCGGCAAACACAAAGCCATCGCGCATCACCACCTCGCCGACCGTGACCACGACGTCGTGCGCGAACATCGGTCCGGCGTGAGCGAAGGTATGAAACTCGCCGTTCTCGCCGCACGGGTCAACTGCGCTGGGCAAGTCGGCCAGCAGCGTGTGATCGAACGGGCGTCCGGCGAATGCTGCGGGCAGCTGCTGCGGATCGACGCAGGTCAGCACGGCACGCAGACCGTCGGCGAGCATCTCGCGCGCGAGCGCCCCGGTCGGTCGCTGCCACAACGGGAACAGCGGCACCACACCGGTGCCCGCCAGTTGCCGCTCGCGATACGCGCGGATGTCAGCGAGAAAGAGATCGCCGAAAGCGAACGCCTCGATACCCTCGGCCCGGGCGCGCCGGACCACGCGCGTCATCGCCGCTTCGTACTCGTCGTTGCTACACGGAGAGGGGATCGGCACCGGCCAGAGCGGCAAACCTGCCGCGTCGGCCTGTGCCTCGAGCAGCACGCGCCGTACCGCGTGCATCGCGACGCGGTCGGCGGCTTCGTTGATGGTCGTGACCAACCCCACCACTTCGTATCGGCCCTCCTGCCGCAGCACATGCAGCGTCCACGCGCTGTCCTTGCCGCTGCTCCATGCCAAAAGTATCTTCAGTTTTGGCATTGCGACTGCATTGACTCAGCTCTGAGCATCGGCTGATCTATGGCGCGCGCCGCCCGGTAACACAAGTACGCCGGCGTAGGAGGTCGTATTGAGACTCGGATCGCAAACCTATCGCGTCGCACGGCTTGGACTACTGCTCAGCGTTGCGTGGACATCGTCGACCCACGCCACCTCGACCGGCATCGTCGGAGCCTCCGGCAAACCGGGGAGCCCCTATGGTACCTTTGTGTGCAACTCCTGCCACGGCGGAGGCACGCCAGACCCGGTGGCGCCGCTGGTACAGCTCAGCGGGCCGAGCCAAGTTGCGCCCAGCACCGTGGCCACCTTTACCTTTACGGTCACATCGCAAGCACTCGACAATCAGACCCAGGCGGGTTTCAACGTTGCGGTTAGCGCCGGGACGCTCGCCGTGTTGGCAGGCCAAGGTGAGAAACTCTTGGGCGGCGAACTCACGCACTCCGCACCCAAGGTCAACGATGACAGCGGGGTTGCCGCGTGGAACTTCACGTGGAAGGCACCGGCGGCACCCGGCAACTACACGCTCTTCGGGGCCGGCAATAGTGTCAATCGAAACTTCACCTCGGGCGGCGACAAGGCCAGCGCCACCAGCCTGACGGTGGTGGTAGGCGCGACTGGGCCGTCGCCCACGCCGACGAATACACCAACCCCAACGGTCACGACCACGCCACGCGACACGCCAACGCCGACGGTCTCGACCACACCGAGCAACACGCCGCTGGCAACGGAGACTCCCACCGATACGCCCACTCCGACGCCGACTCCGTCGGGCACTGTGTCGCCGCCCCCGTGCGTCGGCGACTGCGGCCACATCGGTAGCGTCACCGTGGATCAGTTGATCATCGGTGTCCGGATCGCGTTGGGTACGACCCCGCTTGATGTGTGCCCGGCGTTCGACGCCGACAACAGTGACGACGTGACCGTCGACGAACTGATCGTCGCGGTCAACGCGGCGCTGAATGGATGCCCGAAGTGAAGCGGACAACTCAAGAAGTCAGAAGTCAGGAGCCCGGAGCCAATTCGCCTCACCGCCTTCTGACTCCTGAATTCTGACTCCTGCCTTCTGCCGCCTACTTCTTCGCGTACATCGCGACGATGCCGGCGCCGCCGAGGCCGAGGTTGTGCTGCAGCGCCACCTTCGCCCCTTCAACCTGACGCTTTTCCGCTTGGCCGCGCAGATGCCACGTCAGCTCCGCGCACTGACCGATCCCAGTGGCGCCGAGCGGGTGCCCCTTCGACAGCAACCCACCTGACGGATTCACCACCCATCGGCCGCCGTAGGTGCAGGCATCGGCTT
>JBGOUW010000425.1:0-4458 GCA_041477755.1 Binatia bacterium | reverse complement strand
CGCCGTTCAACATCAACTACCGCTACGTCGAGGACGAGCTGATCTACCTGCTCAACGATGCCGATTGCCGCGCGCTGATCTACCACGCGCGCTTCGCGCCGACGTTGCAGAAAATCCGCGGCGACCTGCCCCACCTCGAAGTGCTGCTGCAGGTCAGCGACGAATCTGGTCACGGGTTACTGCCGGGCGCGGTCGACTACGAAGACGCGTTGCGTGAATCGTCAACCGAGCGACCACCAGTCGAATGGTCTCCCGACGACCTCTACATCCTCTACACCGGCGGCACCACCGGCATGCCGAAGGGCGTGCTGTGGCGGCAGGAGGACATTTTCTTCGGCGCGCTGGGCGGGCATCCCCCCGGCGGCATGAAGCACGATTCGATCGACAGCATTGTCGAGATGGCGAAGGCCGGCTCGATGCGCGCGCTTCCCGCGCCGCCGTTCATGCACGGCGCCTCCCATTGGATGGCCTTCACCTGTTTTCATCAGGGCGGCACGGTCATCGTGCAGAACGATCCTGGCCGCCTCGATCCGCACGACATTTGGTCGATCATCGAACGCGAGAAAATCGGCTTCCTGACGATTGTCGGCGACGCCTTCGGCCGGCCGCTGCTCGATCATCTCGAGAAGCAGACCTACGATCTGTCGAGTCTCACCATCCTGCTCTCCGGTGGCGCCATCCTGACGCCGGCCTTGAAGCAGACGTTCCTCGATAAGATCCCACACCTCATGATCATCGACGGCTTCGGCGCGTCGGAAACCGGTGGGCAAGGTTCGCAGATCACGATGAAGGGGATGCAGGCCAGCTCCGGCAGCTTCAAGATGAACGAGCAGACGATAGTGCTGACACACGACCTCAGCGCGCGCGTGGCGCCCGGCAGCGACGAGAGTGGTTGGCTCGCCCGCAGCGGACACGTGCCGCTCGGGTACTTCAAGGACGCGGAGAAGACCGCGAAAACGTTCCCGGTGGTCAACGGCGCACGTTACGCGGTGCCGGGCGATCACGCAAAGATCGGCGCCGACGGTGCCATCGTCGTACTCGGCCGCGGCTCGGTCAGCATCAATTCGGGAGGCGAGAAGATCTATCCCGAGGAAGTCGAAAAGGCGCTCAAGCATCACCCGTCGGTGTATGACGCGGTAGTGGTCGGCACGCCGAACCCACGCTTCGGTCAGCAAGTCACCGCGGTGGTACAAGCGCGTGCCGGCGAAGTCCCGGGCAAGGACGAGCTGACCGAGTTCTGCGCCAATCACGTCGCGCGCTACAAACTGCCCAAGGCGATCATCTACGTCGACGAAATGGTCCGCAGCCCGAGCGGCAAAGCGGACTACCGCTGGGCGAAGAAGATCGCCTTCGAAGCGTTGGGAATCAAAGAGTAGAGTTCGGCTGTAGGTTCCGGGCGACCAGCAGGGCCGGAGGGGTTGACATAGCTAAATAGAACGATCATTCGTTTTATTACTATGACACCTGGAAACGCCAGCCGGACCGCCGAATTCATCGCGTTCGTTCGCGCCCTCGAATCTGCGCGCCCGCCCGGCGCGCGGCTGTTCGCCGATCCCTTCGCGATTCAGTTCTTGCGCCCGTCCCTCCGCCGCCTGGTCTGGTTGTCGCGCGTGCCGCTGCTCGGTGCGTTGGTCGCGTGGTACGCCGATCGGCGTGTCCCGGGCGCGCGCACGTCCGGCATTGCCCGCACGCGCCTGATCGACGACACACTCAACCAGGCATTGCGAGACGGCATCGGCCAAGTGCTGATTCTCGGCGCTGGATTCGATTGCCGCGCCTATCGGCTACCCGACATGGGCTCCGCGGTTGTCTTTGAAGTAGATCACCCGGCAACTCGCTCGGTGAAGCTTGCCCACTTGCGCCGTGTGCTTCCCGCAATTCCGGAGAATGTCCACTTCGTGGAGATGGATTTCAATCGGCAGAGCCTGCCGGACATACTGCGGCAAGCCGGCCTCGATCCACTTCGCCCCGCGGTGTTTCTGTGGGAAGGCGTCACAAACTACCTCACCGCTGAGGCCGTCGATGCGGTACTCCGCTTCATTGTGAGCTGCGCCGTCGGCAGCCGCCTCATCTTCACTTACGTGCACCGAGGCGCCCTCGATGGCTCTGGACAATTCGAGGACGCGGCGGACATTTTGCGCGACGTCGAGCGATTGGGTGAACCGTGGACGTTTGGTCTCGATCCCAACGAGTTGTCCGACTATCTGCGTCAGCGCGGGTTGCAATTGGAGCGCGACGCCGGCGCGCGGGAATATCGCCGGCAGGGTTTCGGGCCCGATGGGGAGCACATGAAGGGATACGACTTCTATCACGTAGCGATCGCCCGCGTTCCGCAGCACGCACGTGACGCGACGCCGCGCCGGAGGTGCGATGCCTAAAGTCAGCCAGTCCTACCTTGAGGCGCGGCGCAGTCAGATTCTCGATGCGGCCGTCGCCTGCTTTGCGCGCGAGGGGTTCCATCGGGCGACCATGCAGGACATCGTCGCGCAATCCAAGCTGAGCCCCGGGGCCATCTACAACTATTTCGACAGCAAAGAGGAGATCATCGGAGCAATCGCGGACGAGCGCCATGCGCGCGAGCAAGCGTTCATCGCCGCGGCGCAAAAGCAGTCGAACGTCGCGGACGCGCTGACTCACATTCGGGACGCCTTCTTCAGCGACCTCACCGACCCCAAGGAACGGCTGCGGCGGCGCGTCAGCATTCAGTTGTGGGCGGAGGCCCAACGCAACCCGAAGATCCTAAAACTGGTCCGGCGCGGTATCGACCAACCGCGCAAGCTCCTCAGCGCACTGATCGCCAAAGGGCAACGCCGGAAGGAAATTCCGCGCGAGCTAGATCCGGACGCGACAGCGCGCTTCATGATCGCCGTGTTTCACGGCTTCGTGCTGCAAGCAGAATGGGACCATCACGTAACGGTCGAACCTTACCTCGAAGTGCTGGACATCTGCCTGCAACGAATGCTGGGCGGCATGGCTTCGAAACCCAATCGGTGAGCCCATGCGAGAAGGGCACGCAAGTCGAACTGCGGAACAGAACGCACTCTTCCGCGCGCTTGAGTCGGCACTTCCCGTACGCAGACGACTCTTCGAGGACCGCCTTGCTCGGACCTTCCTGACCTGGCCACTCACCCTGGTGGCCAGGCTCGCGGTCATTCCCGGCCTTCGGAAGTTCGTGCCTCGCTACATCGACAACCGGTGGCCAGGGTACGTTCCTCGGTGGTCGCACGCACCAGGCTCATCGATGATGCGATCGCGGCCTCCTTTGGAGAGCACATAGAGCAGCTCGTCATCCTGGGCGCGGGGTTCGACTCCCGAGCGTATCGCTTACCGTGCTTGCGCGGCACTACCGTATTCGAAGTCGACCATCCCGATACCCAGGCAACTAAGCGAAAGGCGTTGGAACGCGTGCTCTCCATCCCGCCGACGCACGTTCGGTTCGTTGCCATCGACTTCAACCAGCGCGACCTGGCGTCCGTGATGGCCGCCGCCGGCTACCGAGAGTCGGCGCGCACTTTCATTCTCTGGGAAGGCGTCACGAACTACCTTAGGGAAGCCGCCGTCGATACCACCCTGCGGTGGTGTTCGCGCGCGGCGCCCGGCAGCCTCCTCCTCTTCACGTACGTTCACCGCGACGTACTCACGAGGCCAAGCGCATTCAGCGGCACGAAGAATCTCTTCGCGTCCCTCGAGAGGGCCGGCGAGAAGCTGACCTTCGGGATCGAACCAAGCCAGTTGCCGGAATTCCTTGCCGAGCGCGGCCTGTCCCTCGAGAGCGATCTTGGCGCCGCGGAGTATCGGGAGCGCTACTTCGGCGATGCCGCACGCAAGATGCGTGGGCATGAGTTCTATCGAGTTGCACTTGCCCGCGTTGGCAAGCATGCCGCCTAACATCATGTCTGGACGTTGAGCCACGGTGACTGCAGCACGACGCACTGACGGCGCGCCGTGGCGATCGCACCTCAAATCGCAGAAGGGAACTCAGCGCAAAGCCGCGGGGGCGAGAAATCGCAAAGTCCGGACCCGGTCTACCTGGGTTTCTCTACGTTCCGCACCTCGGCAGTTGGAATTTCCCCGGCGCGCCAGGGCTGATGCTCCTTCACGGCCGATAGAGGCCGCGCCCCGTCACCAGCGGCAGATCGAGCGCCGAGAGCAGTCCCGGCGCGGCTTGACAGACGGCGGGGATGGCGTTGACGATGCGCGTGGCGGTGAGCACCACGCCGCCGACGGCGTGGTCGCCGTGCTCGTCTTCGAACTCGAGCTCGCAGCTCATCTTCGGATTGCCGGTGATCATCACGCGGTAACTGCCGTTGCCGCGCGGCCACTCCGGGCACAGCTCGTCATCGAGCCGCGTGACGTGCTCGACCACGATCGCCGCTTTCCCGGCGATCATGCCGCGCACCTCGAAGCGCAACGCCGCCATGGTGCCGACCTCGACCGTGCGCCCGAGAATGCGGATCG
>JBGOUW010000200.1:0-8396 GCA_041477755.1 Binatia bacterium | reverse complement strand
GGGGAAGGCGCTGCTGAAGAACTTTCTCGATCTGGCGCGCGGGAGACACTGAAGAGGGATATTCACCGCGGAGACGCAGAATAAGAAAAAGCTTCCCTCTCCCTCTGGGAGAGGGTCAGGGTGAGGGCCGTTGGGCAACGACGCTGCATCGAGCCCTCACTCCAGCCCTCTCCCTCTAAGGGAGGGAGGCGGATGCGCGAGCGAGCCACCAATGGAACTCCCCAACGCCCTGACGCGGCTGATTGATCGGCACGATCTCACTGCAGCCGAAATGGAAGCAGTGATCGGCCGGATCATGCGCGGTGAGGCGACGCCGGCGCAGATCGGCGGGCTGCTGATTGCCTTGCGCATGAAGGGCGAGGCGGTCGGCGAAATCATCGGTGCCGCGCGGGCGCTGCGCGCCGCCGCCACGCGCATCACGCCGCGGGCCGCGGTCGTTGTGGATACGTGCGGCACCGGTGGTGATCGCAAGGGCACGTTCAACATCTCCACGGCGGCGGCGTTCGTCGTTGCCGGCGCTGGGCTCACCGTAGCGAAGCATGGCAACCGAGCCATGTCGGGCACGGTCGGCGGTGCCGATGTGCTCGAAGCGTTAGGCGTGAAGCTCGATCTCGCGCCAGATCGCGTGGCCGTGTGCATCGATACCATCGGTATAGGCTTTCTCTTCGCCCCGGTGTTCCACCCGGCGATGAAGCACGCGGCAATCCCGCGCCGCGAGCTGGGGGTGCGGACGCTCTTCAACCTGCTCGGCCCGCTGTCGAATCCCGCCGGCGCTCGGCACCAGGTAGTGGGAGTGTTTGCGCCCCAATGGGTCGAGCCGACCGCTCGCGCGCTGGGTGAACTGGGCAGTGTTCACGCGTTGGTGGTGCATAGCGACGACGGCCTCGATGAGATTTCACTCGCCGCTGCGACCATGATCGCCGAGTGGCGCGCCGGCGCGGTCATCCAATATCGAATTACGCCGGAGGAGATGGGGTTTACGTCGTGTCGATTCGACGATTTGCTGGGACCGGCAACCGCGGCAGACAGCGCGCGCGTTGTGCGTGCCGTCCTCGATGGTGAGGCAGGGCCGCGCCTGGATGTGGTGGTGCTGAACGCGGCGGCGGCCATCTATGCCGGCGAGGGCGCGAGCAGCATTCGGGATGCGGCGGCGCTCGCGCGTGAGTCGATCGCCAGCGGCCGCGCCCGGCAGAAGTTGGATGCGCTGGTGGAGTTTACCAACGCATGATCCTCGACGATATCCTCGCCAACAAGCGCGAAGAAGTATCGGCGCGCAAACGCGCGGTGTCGCTGGCGGCGTTGCGGGAGCGTCCGCTCTACCAAGAAGCCCGTCGCGGGTTTGTGGCGGCAGTACGCAAACCCGGCGCGATCATTGCCGAGGTGAAGAAGGCGTCGCCGTCGAAGGGACTGATTCGCCCGCACTTCGATCCCTTAGCCATCGCGCGCGCCTACGCGACCCATGGTGCGGCGGCGCTGTCGGTGCTCACCGACGAACGCTTTTTTCAGGGCCATCTCGACTACCTGGCGATGATCCGGACCGCGGTGACGCTCCCGTTGATCGAGAAAGACTTCGTCATCGATCCGTACCAGATCACCGAAGCGCGCGCGTACGGCGCCGATGCGATCCTGCTGATCGTCGCGGCGTTGCGTCCCGAGCAGCTGGTGACCTTGGCGGCTGAGGCTGAGACGATCGGCGTTGATGCGTTGGTGGAGGTCCACAACGAAGAGGAGTTGGAGCTGGCGCTGCCCGTACGGCCGCGGCTGCTCGGGATCAACAATCGCGATCTGCACACGTTTGTGACGTCGCTGGCGACGTGCGAGCGGCTGCTCCCGCGCGTGCCCGCGAGCTGCACGGTAGTGGCAGAGAGTGGGATTGAGACGCGTGCGGACATCGAACGCCTGCTGCGCGCCGGCGCGCACGCATTCTTGATCGGGGAGACTTTCATGCGAGCGCCGGATCCGGGGGTGAAGTTGGACGAGCTGCGGGGCATCACGGGCTAGAGGCCGATGGTGAAGGTAAAGATCTGCGGCGTCACGCGCGTGGAAGATGCGCGCGCAGCCGTTGCGGCGGGCGCCTCAGCGGTCGGCGTGAACTTCTATGACCGCAGTCCGCGCTGTGTGAACGTCGAGACCGCGCAGGCGATCATTGCGACGTTGCCGGTGTCGGTTTGCGGCATCGGCGTCTTCGTCAACGAGCCGCGTGTGCGTGTGGCAGAGATTGCCGAACGCGTTGGCCTGCGTGCGGTGCAGTTTCATGGCGAGGAGTCTCCAAGCGATTGCACCGGCTGGCCACTGAAGGTGATCAAGGCGCTGCGTCTGCGCGATCGCGAGTCGGTATCTGCGGCGGCGCAGTACCCCGTTGATTTCATTTTGCTGGATGCCTATGTGGAGGGGCACCCGGGGGGTACCGGAAGAGCGTTTGCGTGGGAATGGGCGGCCGCGTGCGATCGGTCACGCTTGATCTTGGCCGGCGGCTTGACCGCCGACAACGTTGCTGACGCGGTGCGGGCGGTGCGACCGCTGGCGGTGGATGTGGCGAGCGGGGTGGAGCGGCAGCCAGGGATCAAAGACGCCGAACTGATGAAGAGGTTCATCGCCAATGCACAGACTGCCTGATACGCACGGCCATTTCGGCATCTACGGCGGCCGGTATGTCGCGGAAACGCTCATGCCGGCGCTGCTGGAGTTGGAGACGGCGTATCGCCGCATCCGTCGCAATGCGGAGTTTCATCGCGACCTCAAGTATCACCTCGCCGACTACGCCGGGCGACCGACGCCTTTGTACTTCGCCAAGCACCTGAGCGAACAACTCGGCGGCGCGAAGATCTACCTCAAGCGCGAGGATCTCTGCCACACCGGTTCGCACAAGATCAACAACGCCCTCGGCCAAGCGCTGCTGGCCAGCCGCATGGGCAAGCAGCGCATCATCGCCGAGACCGGCGCCGGCCAGCACGGCGTCGCCACCGCTACTGTCTGTGCGCTGCTTGGGTTGCCGTGTGAAGTGTTCATGGGCAGCGAGGACGTACAGCGGCAGTCGCTCAACGTCTTCCGCATGAAGCTGCTCGGCGCGACGGTGCACTCGGTTGAGAGCGGCAGCTGCACGCTCAAAGACGCGATCAACGAAGCGCTGCGCGACTGGGTGACCAACGTAGCGACGACCTACTATCTGGTCGGCTCAACCATGTCGGCGCACCCGTATCCGATGTTGGTGCGCGACTTCCAGTCGGTGATCGGCACCGAAGCCCGCCGGCAGATCCGCCAGCACGAGGGCCGATTGCCCGACTATTTGATCGCGTGCATCGGCGGTGGCAGCAATGCGATGGGGCTGTTCTATCCGTTTCTCGACGATGTCGACGTCAAGATGATCGGTGTCGAAGCTGGCGGCGAAGGAGTCGACACCGGCAAGCACGCGGCCTCGATCACTGCCGGGCAGGTCGGCGTCCTGCATGGCAAGAAGACCTACGTGCTGCAGGACGAGTTGGGGCAAGTGCGCACCGCGCACTCGATTTCTGCCGGGCTGGACTATCCCGGCGTCGGTCCCGAGCACGCCTACCTCAAGGACTCGGGTCGGGCGACCTACGTGTCGGCGACCGATCGGGAAGCGGTCGCTGCGCTGCAGCTCCTGTGCGAAACCGAAGGCATCATCCCGGCGCTCGAAAGCGCGCATGCGATCGCCTATGCCGCGCAGTTGGCGCCAACCTTGGCGCGCGAGCAGATCATCGTCGTCAATCTCTCCGGGCGCGGCGACAAGGACATGAACACGGTGGCGGCCTACCTCGGCGTGAAGCTCGACCAATGAGTCGCATCGCGGAACGTTTTGCGCAGCTCCGCAAACGCGGCGAGGCGGCGCTCATTCCCTTCATCATGGCCGGCGATCCGGACATGGGGCACACCCGCGCCATTGTCATTGCCGCGCAGGATGCGGGTGCGGACATCCTCGAACTGGGCGTGCCGTTCTCGGATCCAACCGCCGACGGGCCGGTGCTGCAGCGCTCGGCGCAGCGGGCGTTGATGCAGAACGTCTCGCTCGCGCGCGTTCTGGAACTGGTTCAGGAGCTGCGTGGGCAGGGACTGACGATGCCGATCATCCTCTTCGGCTACTACAACCCGATCTTTCGTTACGGGGTGGAGCGCTTCGCGCGTGATGCGGCGGCAGCCGGAATCGACGGCGCGTTGATCGTGGATCTGCCGCCGGAAGAGGCCGGCGAACTGCGCCGGCACACCGACGCCGCGGGGGTCGATATCATCCACATGCTGGCGCCGACGAGTGACAGCGATCGGATGCGCAAGGTGCTCAGCCATGCGCGCGGCTTCGTCTACTACGTGTCGTTGACCGGTGTCACCGGAGTGCAGGCGATCATGCCTGCCGACGTGCGGCCGATGGTCGAGAAGGTCAAGCGGCAGACCAAGCTGCCGGTCGGTGTCGGGTTTGGCATCACCGCACCCGAGCAGGCGGCGGCGGTGGCGCAGTTTGCCGACGCCGTGGTGGTTGGCACCGCGATGATGCGGATCATCGAAGAGTACGGGGGCGCGCCGGATGTGGTCGAGCGCGTGAGCGGCTTCATCCGCAGCCTGAAGACCGCGATGCGCAACGGGCGCACCGAGCATGCTGGCTGAACGCCGATGAGCGCATACGCCGACACCATCGCGTGGCTCTACAGCCTCGAAACGGCGCGCGGGATGGACTTCAAGCTCGAGCGGGTCGCGCTGGCCTTGACGGCGCTCGGCGAGCCGCAGCGGCAGTATCCCTGTGTGCACATTGCGGGGACGAACGGCAAGGGTTCGGTGGCGGCCATGCTGCACGCGATCTTGTTGGCCGCCGGTCGGCACGTGGGGCTGTACACGTCACCACACTTGGTGCGCTTCACCGAGCGAATCCGCATTGGGGCCGACGAGATCACAGAAACCGAGGTGGTCGCGCTGACACGCGAGATTCGAAGCGCGGCGACCGTGCGCGGCATCGATCTGACTTTTTTCGAATTTGTTACGGTGATCGCGTTCCTTGCGTTTGCGCGTCGCGGCGTTGACTCGGCGGTGATCGAAGTGGGCCTGGGCGGCCGGCTTGATGCGACCAACGTGATCGACCCCGAGGTTGCCGTGGTAACCACGATCGGCCGCGATCACGAACAGTATCTGGGTGACACTGTGGAGCTGATCGCAGCGGAGAAGGGTGGCATCATCAAGCCAGGCCGTCCGGTCGTTCTGGGTCGCCTGCCCGCCGCGGCGGAGCGCGTGCTGCGCGAAATCGCGGCGAGCCAGGGCGCGGATGTGGTCGACGCTGCCGGCGCGGTGCGCGTTGAAGGCGGCGCATCGCTGCGCATTGCCGGTATGGGTTGGCAGTTGGACGATGCGCGCTTGGCCTTGCGCGGCCGGTTTCAGCGAGACAACGCGGCCACGGCGTTGGCGGCTGCGGCGTTGCTGCGGGAGCGGCTGGGAATCACGCCAGCTGCGGTGCGGTCGGGGTTGGCGACCGTGCGTTGGCCGGGCCGACTCGATGTCTTGGCGAGCGACCCGCTGGTGATTGTGGACGGGGCGCACAACGAAGATGGCGTACGCACTTTGATCGACGAGTTGCCGGCTATCATTGGCGACCGACCACTTCACCTCCTCTTCGGCGTGATGCGCGACAAGCATTGGCAGCCGATGGTAGAGCGTCTTGGCCCGCTCGTGCGTTCGGCGACGATTGCCAGCGTGCTGCCGCCGCGGGGTGAGGAGCCGGAACGCGTGGCAGCGCAGTTTCGGACTCATTGCCCCGTTGAGGTCGTCGATGATGCCCGCCGTGCGCTGGCTGCGGTGTGGCAGCGCACGCCACGCGATGCTGCGATTCTCGTCACCGGCTCGTTGTTTCTCATCGGTGCGGTGCTTCCCGTACTCGATGGCGGTCGTCCGTGGGCTGCCGCGTCCATTCATCCCTAAGCGGCTCGATCGAAGTGGGATGGGCGTGCGTCGAGCGTTAGTGGGATGGGCTCTCGCCGCAGCGCTGGCTGGACCCGCGCGCGCGCAGGTGTTGGCGCCGAGTGCGGAAGACGCAGGCGAAGTGGCGATCGACGCGGCCTCGCTGTCGTACGATCAGGGCACCAATACGGTCACCGCGCACGGCAATGTGGTGATCCGCCGCGGCGACACCGAGGTGCACGCTGAGGAGGTCCGCTTCAATCGCGGCACCAACGAGGTGGTGGCGCGCGGCGCCGTCACCGTCAGCGATCCACAGGGGACCTTGTTTGCCGACGCGATTACGCTGAACCTCGACGACGAAACCGGCCTATTGGAGAAGGGGACGGTGAGTTCCGAGCGGCTGCACTATTCGCTCAGCGGCGATCGCATCGAGAAAGGGGTGGGGCAGAGCTACCACATCGAGAATGGCAAGTTCACGGCCTGTCGCTGCGACGACGGTCCGCCGAGTTGGAGTATTGCCGGTAAAGAAGTCGACGTCTCGCTGCGTGGCTACGGCACCGTGCGGGCGGGAACCTTCAACATTCTCGACGTACCGGTCTTCTACCTGCCGCGCGCCGTATTCCCGGTCAATCGCGAGCGGCAGAGCGGTTTCTTGCTACCGCGCTTCAGCGCATCGAATCGTCGCGGCTTTCAGATCTTTGCGCCCTTCTACTGGGCGATTAATCGGAGCCAGGACCTGACGTTGGCGATGGACCTCGAAACCAGCGCGCGCATCGGCGCGGTCGCCGACTATCGCTACGCGTTCAGTCGGGACTTCCATGGTGCGATCAGCCCGTCGTACTTCAATGAGATCTTCAAGGGATCCAACTCTGCGACGGTGCAGAATCGTTGGAGCGTGGTCACCGAGCACACCAACAGTGTCGGAGCCGCGCAAGCGTATGCTGATCTGTTCTTCGTCAGCGACGACAACTTCGTGCGCGACATCAATACCTTCGCGATCACTCGGCCACGCGAAACGTTGATCCGGACGCTTCCGTTCACGACTTCGCGGGTCGGCATCGTGCGCGTGTGGGATCGTGCGGCGTTGCGGACGCAGGGTACCTTCTATCAAGATCTCACCGGAGGCGATGACGTTGTCCTGCAGCGCGCGCCCGATTCTGAGTTGTGGGCGCAGCAGATCTTCGGCAGTCAGTTGCTGGCGCGGCTGAACGCGGCGGGGTCTGATTTCCAGCGGCCCAGCGGAATCGATGGTTTGCGGCTCGATGTGCGGCCGGAGGCGGTGGTGCCCATCCACGCGACGCCGGCGGTGTTTGGATCGTTGCGCGCCGACCTTCGCGAGACCGCGTACCACCTGTTCGACAGCACTTCGACTGACGGGCTCAACGGCACGCAGCCGAATCAACCGGTCCAGCTGCCGGCCAATCGCAGCCGGGAGCTGGTCCATCTTACCGCCGAGACCGGCACGTCGTTCAGCCGCGTCTATGCGTTCGATCATTTTGGCATCTCGAAGCTCAAGCACACGATCGAACCGGCGCTCGAGTACACGTTTGTGCCGGGTCTGAACCAAGATGACTTGGCGTTGTTCGATGGCGTCGACCGCGACAATCGCCGCAGCTTGTTTACCTACGGTGTTGCCAGTCGGTTGCTCGCGAAGTCGAAACCCGAGACGCCGGACCCTGACGCGCAAGCGTCGGATGCGCAAGCGTCACCGTCGGCGCGCGCGGAGATTCGCGAGCTGGCGCGGGTTGTGCTCTCGGACAGCGTTGACACGCAACGGCTCATCGCTCCGGTCGGTGGCTCGGGAGCGGCTGATCACTTCTCGGACGTGAACCTTGCGGTGCGGGTGCAGCCGAGCCCGCTCCTCGCGCTGCGGGCCCACATGGACTACGACACCAGTGTTAGTGATGTGTCGGGCGCGAGCGTGGGGTTTCGGGTGCGTGCTCCCGGACGCGACGGCAATCAGGACGGACTGCGTTTGGATACTCGCAATGCGCTCGGCGTGACCTATCGCTTCGTCACCAGTGGACTCTTGCGCCAGGTTGAGAGCAACGTGCAACTTCGCCTAACCGACACGGTAGGTCTGGTATACGCCGGCCGCGTGGATTTGGAGAGCAACCACTTTTTAGACAACTACTTCGGCCTCCGCCTGCTGTCGCAGTGCGATTGCTGGGGCTTTGAGTTCGCCGTGGTCGACAAGTCGAATCCGCACGAACTCGAAGTGCGCGCGCAGTTCACTTTAGTAGGACTGGGGTCGACCGGCCGGGCGCAACCGGCGAGGTCGCGCGACTATCCGTAAGGGGTGAACCCGCGGACAAACAAAAAGGCCAGGAGGAGCTCCTCCTGGCCTTTTTGCGAGAACGCGATTCTTCTAACGATCAGCCGCAGGTGCCGTCTTCCAGCGGTTCACCGCCATTCGGGCAGGTGATCTGAATCGTGTCGGGCAACCCGATGGGTCCAATATCGTCGGGCTGCCGCTGGATCGTCTGCAGATTGCGCGCGGT
>JBGOUW010000137.1:0-10306 GCA_041477755.1 Binatia bacterium | reverse complement strand
GCGCTTCCATCAGCCGTGGTACGCCGGCGAAACCCTCTCGGTCGCAATCGGACAAGGCTACGTCACCGCAACTCCGCTGCAGATGGCCAACGCCATCGCGACCATGGCGACCGGGTCGCGTTTTCGCCCGCACTTCGTCAAGCAAGTCGCGACACCTGACGGCGAAGTGATTGAGCGCGTCGGGCCCGAGCGCACGCATCAGCTCAAAGTGCGCGAGACGACGCTGAAGCTGGTGCGCGATGCCTTGCGCGATGTCGTGCAAACCGATCGCGGCACCGGCAAGAAAGCGCGCCTCAAGACGGTCGAAGTCGCCGGCAAGACCGGCACCTCGCAGGTGGTGAAGCTCGGCGAAGTGCGCCTCAAGGCGGCACAGATTCCGTGGCAGAGCCGCGACCACGCGTGGTTCGTCGCCTACGCGCCGGTCGACAACCCGGAGATCGCGGTCGCCGCGATCATCGAGCACGCTGACGGCGGCGGCGGTGCGATCGCTGCACCGGCCGTTCACGACGTCCTCGACGCCTACTTCCGGCTGCGCGAGGCGCGCGGCAAGGCCAACTATGCTCAAAATAGATCGTCGGCTGATCGTCCACTTTGATTGGACGTTGCTGCTGATCGTGCTGCTGATCATCGGCTGCGGCATAACCACCGTGTTGAGCGCGACCCACTCGGCGGCGCGGCCAGTGAGCAGCTCCGTCGTGCGGCAACTCGCCTGGGCTGGCGTCGGACTGCTGGCTATGCTCGCCACCCTCAGTTTCGACTATCGCCGGTTGGAGAGCTGGGCGTACGTGATCTACGCCGGCGCGTTGCTTCTCCTCATCCTTGTGCCGGTGCTCGGCGCCGTTGGCGGCGGCTCGCGCCGCTGGCTCGCTCTCGGCCCGGCGTCGCTGCAGCCGTCCGAGTTCATCAAGCTCGCACTCGTGGTGGCGCTCGCGCGCTGGCTACATCGGATGACGGGCGATCAGTCGCTGCCAATTCGCGCGCTGATCGTGCCACTGGCGCTGTTCCTGCCGGCGGGATTGCTCATCCTCAGGCAACCCGATCTCGGCACCGCAATGGTGCTCGGATTGACGGTGGCGAGTCTGGTTCTGCTCGCCGGTTTCCGCGTGCGCTATGTATTGATCGCGCTGGCCGTGATCGCACCGGCGCTGCCGTTCGTGTGGTCACACCTCAAGCCGTATCAGAAACAACGGCTGACGACGTTCCTCGATCCGATGGCCGACCCACTCGGTGCCGGCTATCACGTCATTCAATCGGAGATCGCGATCGGCTCGGGGCAAGTGTGGGGCAAGGGCTTCCTGCACGGCACGCAGAGCAAGTTGAACTTCCTACCCGAGCAGCACACGGACTTCATCTTCTCGGTGTTCGCAGAAGAGTGGGGCTTCATCGGCGCAATGGTGATGCTCACACTGTACCTGGCGTTACTGTTGCGCTGCTTCATGGTCGCGACGCGCGCGAAGGACGCCTTTGGTACGCTGCTGGCGTTCGGCATCACCGCCACGATCTTCTGGCAAGTGCTGATCAACCTCGGCATGGCCACCGGCTCACTCCCTGTGGTCGGCATCACGCTGCCGTTCGTCAGCTATGGCGGTTCTTCGCTGCTCGCTCTGATGATCGGCATCGGTCTTTTGATGAACATCGGAATGCGACGCTTCACGTTCTGAAGGCGCCACAATCAGATCGACTGTCAGTGGATCGCCGTCGGCGTCCTCGTGCGCGTGCGCGTCGGACGCCGCGTTGAGGTTGGCGTGGCGGTCGGCGTGCGGGTAGCGGTGGGTGTGCGGGTTCGCGTTGCGGTCGGCGTCCGTGTCGGGCGGCGCGTCCACGTCGGGGTGAGCGTGATGGTCGGGCGGCGCGTCCGCGTCGCCGTACGCGTCGGCGACGCGGTGCGCGTGCGCGTCGGCGTGCGGGTGGGCGTGTCGACACGCGTACTCGTCGCCGTCGCGCTGGGCAATGGACCGAGGCTCACGCTCGGCGACAATATGTGCTGCAGGTCGGGTCCGCTCTCGTCATCCAACCAGTGGTCGCTGCCGAATCCGTAACTGGCGGTCGTGGCTGGTTGCGCGTCGAGCGCAAAGCCTACGCCGTCCTGCACTCGCACCGCGAGGTGCCAAGGCAGCGTACCGTCGCCATAGGCGGGGATGTCGACTTCGCCGATCCACGTATCGTTGCCGAATGTCGTCTGCCAGCCTTCGTCGGGAGCAACGACCGTTGCCGTGACTTCGTTGAACGGAGAAATACGACCGAGGGTCACTTGCGGTGAACTCCCCGCCGGCATCGGCTTCGAGAAGTGCAGGGTCAGACGTAAACGGCCCGGCTGCAGTTGGTCGGCACGACTCGCTACCGACAACGTGCGGCCGTTTACCGCGTCACTCCATCCCGCTTGATAGACGACCGCATCGAAAGCCGCGCCCGCGCTCTGCTGGCGGGCTTCCACATCAACGAGGTACGGCGGGCCCACGCTCCAATCGAGCAGCGCCCGCGCGCCGTTCCAGCTCTCACGATTGATCGGATCAATCTGATTCTCCGGCACGTAGAAGCAGCACGACGCTGGGCGCAACTCCCACACGAAGGCACCGACGATATGATCAACACCGTAGGCATGATCGACCGAGGTGCCGGTCGCGACGTACAGGCCCACCCCCGGCTCGGGTGTGTAGTGAAACCCATTAGTCGCCGTCAGGCGCTGCGCCAGCATTCCGCCAAGTTGCGCCAACGTATTCGCATCCGCCGGCCGACTGGCGCCAAAATCCCACGGATAGAGGACGAGCTGGCTGTAGTTGTGGAAGTCGACGCGGGAGATGAAATTGTGCGCTGGGTTCGCGGTCAGCGTAGCGATCGCTTGCACTTCCAATTCAGACAGCGGACTCGGGCCGCGGTAGAGCTGGAAGTCGCCAGGGTCGTCGCTCGCGCCCTGATCGTCGAACGTAATCGGACACGGACGATCGCTCGCTAGGCGCCACATGAAGTTGTAGTTGCGATTGAGGTCGACCCCGACACCGCTGCCGCAGCTCGTTGTCGTGATCGGCCGCCGATTCTTGCGCCAGTAGCGGGTGCTATCGCCGGACGAATTCGCCGAGCGCTGGCTGTAGGCGAGGCCGTCGGGATTGACGATCGGCACGATCCAGATCTCGGCATGATCGACAAAGTAGCGGACGCTGGCATCGCTCGCGTAGTCGTCGAGCAGACGATGCGCAAAATACATCGGCGGCTCAACCGATATCCACTCGCGCGCATGGTGGCAGCCGGTGAAGAGGACATCGGGCTTGTTCGGATCGTCGACCGTCACGTCACGGCTGATCTTGAGCGCCCAGATCTCGCGGCCTTCATACGTTGGCCCCAGGCTGCTCAACGAGGCCATATCCGGATAGCGCGTGGCGAGATCCCGCAGTTCCGCTGCTACCTCCTCGTACGAATGGAACTGCCCCTCGAGGCTGGCCGTGCTGCCTACGGTCAACGCCGATGCCGCCAGCTCGGGGAAGAACCGGCGCCCGGTGGTGTCGAACCGGTCGACCGGCAACATGGCGACGATGCGCAACCCATGCCGGCGATATCGTTGTCGCAGATAACTGTGCCGTTGGCGTCGTGGAACGATGTCGAGGTAGGCGAGGTAGCGGTCGTTGCGTGCGACGACGTTCTCGTGGTCGGCGAGGAGGTGCTGCGCCGCATCGGCAGCGCTGTCAGCGAGATCGAACACGAGAATGCGCGCCCGATGGTCGTGCGCCGCCGCGTCCGATTGATAGTGTGGCATGATCTGCGCCGCAGTAGCGGCGCCGCTGCGCTGCGCCCGCTGCCACTCGGTCACGGAATTGAACAACACATCCCCCGCAATACCGGCGGCAACCAAACGCTCGTACGCCGCAGGTGACAGCGCCACCACGACGTGATCGCCATCGGCGTGCCACAGCGTCAGATTGAGCGGGCCGCCCTGCTCTTCGAGCGCTTGCTGCACGCGCGCCAGCTGCGCCGGTGAGGTCGTCAGGCGCGCGACGCGCGCGACCCGTTCCCGGCGCGTGAGCCGATCACGCACGGTCGCGAAGCGTCGCAGGAGCTCAGGCCGCCGCGCGTCGTCCGCCGTCGCAATCGCTTGCTCCCAGACGCCCAACGTACCGGCCACGTCACTCGCGACCAGCGCATCGAGCGCCTGCGCGAACGGTGCGTCCGCTTGATTGCCCAGCTGCTCCGTCAACATCGCGAGGCGGTTTGTCCGCAGCCGCTCGTCAGCGACGTACGGTTGCGCAAATACGCGCGGTGGAGTCGGCAGCACCAGGACGAGCAGCCCAATCCATGGCAAACTACGCCGCAGCCTACGAAGGATCGCGCGAGAACTCACAGCGGCTATTGTAGGGTCAACGACGGCCCGGGTAAACCGATTTCCGGATGGCATCCTACATTTCGGCGGTTCTGAATCGCCGCCCGGGCGCGTGCTCCGCGCCGCGTCCTGTGCTACGCAAGCGCCGGAATGCGACGCGAGTCTCATGGCTGACGAGGCGGTGGTGGCAGCGCCCGCGGAAGTGCGGACGATGGCCGGCGCCAAGCGCTTGCTCGCGCAGGGGCACGCCGAACTGACGCAGCAGCACGGACTCGCCGTGGACCTGCGTGACTGCGCCACTATCGGATCCAATGGCGCTGCCGCCCTCTTGAGTCTGAAAACCGTCGCCGAGCAGGCCGGCCTCAGCTTCGCACTGCGCGGCGTATCACCCGCCCAACTCGAAGAACTCACCCATCTGCCGGCGCCTCACATGCACGGCGAAGGCGTCGAACACGAGACCTCGTTGTTCATGTTTCTCGGTTCGATTGCCGAGGACGTGGCCGAACAGTGCGTCGATTTCCTCGCCCTCATGGCCGACACGGCGTACTGGAGCGCTTGCCGATTGCTGCGGCGAGGGCCGTGGCGTCCCGGGCAATTCGTGCGGGAATCGATCGCGATCGGCAACGAAGGCTTGCCAATCGTCGCCGTGGTGTCGCTACTGGTCGGACTGGTCACCGCCTTTCAAGCCGCCGATCAATTGCGCCAGTTCGGCGCCAGCATCTTCATCGCGAATCTCGTCGGCCTCGGCGTGCTGCGCGAAATGGGACCGCTGATCACCGCGATTCTGATCGCCGGCCGCAGCGGTTCGGCGATGGCCGCCGAGCTCGGCACCATGGCGGTCGAGGAAGAGATCGACGCGTTGCGCGTGATGGGCATCGACCCGGTGCCGTATCTCGTCGTGCCGAAGGCGTTTGCGACGGTGGTTGGCGTACCGGCGCTGACCATGCTCGCCAACTGCTTCGGCGTGCTCGGCGGCTTCTTGATTGCGGTCGGCTACCTCGATCTCTCGCCCGATGCGTTCTACGCCCAACTCACCAGCGCACTGGTGCCGTGGGACTTGATGACGGGCATGATCAAGAGCGTGCTGTTCGCCATCGTGATCGTCAGCGTCGGCTGCCACTTCGGCTTGCGCTTGCGCGGCGGCGCCGAGGACGTGGGCCGCGCGGCCACGAACGCAGTAGTGGCGTCGCTGTTCCTCATCATCTTGGTCGACGGCATCTACGTGACCATCGAGACGCTCGTGAGATGACGAAGGAACCGTTGATCGAAGCCGAGAACGTGATCGTCGAATTCGGCGAGCACCGGGTGTTGAACGGCTTGACGCTGACGATCCACGCTGGCGAAGTGGTCTGCCTGATTGGCGGCAGCGGCAGCGGCAAGACCACCAGCTTGCGCGCCATGCTCGGACTGGTGACGCCGACCAGCGGCACGATTCGGGTCTTGGGCGTCGATCTCATGCGCGCCGACGAGGCCGAGCGGACGCGGGTGGCGCGGCAGATGGGGATGCTGTTTCAGCACAGCGCGCTGCTCGGCGGGCTCACCACCGAAGAGAACGTGGCGTTGCCGCTGACGCAGCGTGGAGATCTGACGCCCGACATGATCCGCAGCTTGGCGCGCACGCGCCTGGCACAGGTCGGCCTCGGCGATGCCGTCACCAACTATCCGCGCGAACTCTCCGGCGGCATGCAGAAGCGTGCGGCGCTGGCGCGCGCGGTGGTCCACGAACCACGGTTGGTGTTCTGCGACGAGCCGTCATCGGGCCTCGATCCCGCCACCGTGGTGGCGATCGACGAGCTGATGGTGCGGCTGCGCGACGACATCGGCGCCGCGCTCGTCGTCGTCACGCACCATCCCGCCAGCGTCAAGCGCATCGCCGATCGCGTCGTATTGCTCCGCGATGGCACCGTCGCGGCCGACGGCAGCGTCGCCGCGGTGCGCGCGCTCGGCGATCCGTGGATCGACGGGTTCTTCAGCGAAGATGTCGCGCCGCCGAGCCGCGGCTTGAACATGGCGGAAGCCTTGGGCCTGGTGCCGGCGGGCGGAGTGGCCGCATGAGAACGCGCGCGCAGACCGCTCGGCTCGGCCTCTTCATCGCCATCGCCTTCGGCTTGATGTTGATCGCCTTGGTGATCATATCGGGCCGGGCCTTTCTCCAGCAACGCGACTACTACACGACGGTCTTCAGCGAAACCGTGTCGGGGCTCGAAGTCGGCGCGGCGGTGAAGGTCCTCGGCGTGCGCGTCGGTCGGATCGAATCGTTCCGCGTGCGCACCGACGGCGTCGACAAGGTCGCGGTCGATCTCAGCCTCGATCACGGCACGCCGATCCGGAAGAACGCACGCGCCTCCTTGTCGGGATCGGGAATCACCGGGCTGATGTTCGTCGAGATCACTGGCGGCACCGCCGACGCCGAACTCGTCCCGCCGGGCGGCGAGATCCCCGCCGGGTCATCGGTGCTCAGTACGATCACCGGCAAAGCCGAAGACATCGCGCTCAAGGCCGATGAGGTGCTCAACCGCATCCTCAACCTCACCGAGGCGAAGAGTGTCGGTAATCTCAAGCAATCGCTCGAGAACATCGAGTCGGCGACCGCAAAGCTCAAGGACGTGCTCGAAAACCTCGACACCGCGATGCCGGCATTTGTCAAAGCCGGCGAACGGCTCAACCCGCTGATGACGGATCTCAGCGACGCCGCGGTCGCGGTCCGCAGTGCCAGTGGCGCGGTCACATCGGTGGCGAGCGACACCCGCAAGGTGGCCGTCAACCTCCAAGCACTCACCCGCGCGGATGGCTCGATTCAGACCGCCGTCGATCAGCTCGGACGCACGCTGCAGACGGCCAACACGATGCTAGGCGGCGAGCACGCCGAGCAGATGTCGGCGGAAGTACGCACGGCGCTGCGCAGCTTCACCGACACGATGAATCAACTCACGTTGGTACTGAGCGCGTCGGGCCAGGATGTGCGGCGCATCTCGAATAGCTTGCGGGCGACGGCGGAGAACCTCGAAGAATTTGCCCGAGCCATTCGCGAGAACCCATCGCTGTTGATCCGCCCCACCGAGCAGGAGGAATAGATGAGGCGCGCGCTGCGGGTAGTGAGCGGACTCGCAATGGTGCTGGTCGGGTGCAGCCTGAGTGCGCCGCAGGTCCGCTACTTCGAGATCCGACCGACGATTACGGCGCGCAAAGAGGGGCCGCAACTGCCGTCGATCCTGGTGCCCGACTTCAGCTGCATTGCGGCGTACGATCATCTGCGCCTGGTGATCCGCAAGTCGCCGGTTGAAGTCGTGTCGAGCCGCAGCTTGCAATGGACCACGGTGCCCGGGCGCATGCTGGCGCAAGGCTTGCGCTCACGCCTCGAAGCGACCGGCCGCTTCGAGACCGTGCGGCGCGAGGCCAATCCGCGCCCGCCCTACATCGTCGAAGGCCTGGTGCAAACCATCGAGTTGAGCACGGAGCAAACGGCGACAGCGCGCTTGGCCTTGCACCTCAACGTGCGGCGCAGCGCCGACGGCTCCGTGATCGGCGAGGAGTTCATTGATGAGAGCCGCACGGTGACCGGGCGCGACCAGGCCGATGGCATTCTGGCCTTGCGCGATCTCTACTCGCAGATCCTCGACGGCGTCAGCGACAAGCTTATTGCGGTGATCGAACGGGACCTCCAACGGCCAGTCCCGCAGGCCGAGCGCTAGCGAGCTGGGCGAACGGGCTCGGGCCGGGAGCCACCTTCCGTGTCTGGCCCGGCTGACTCCGGGGCCGCCGACGTGTATAAGCTGCAAGCTCATGGCGCCAAAGCGGACCGGTTTACGTAAGACGACTGTGGCGGCGCTTATCCTCTTGCCGCCGATGATCGGTCTCGTGATCTACAACAGCTTCCAAGTCAGCGACTACCAGTGCACGGTCTGCATCGAATTCGAAGGTCAGACGATGTGCCGAACCGTCACCGGCCAGACCGAAGCCGAGGGGGTGCAGTCGGCTACCACCAACGTCTGCGCCTTGCTGACCTCCGGGATGACGAACTCGATCCACTGCTCGCGCACGCCGCCGAAGAAGGCCGAGTGCGTGCGACTGGTGGGCGGCGAATCGGACCAGCCCAAGCAAGATGGGAAAGCGATGCGAAAGTTTTAGCCCGTTCCTGCCTAGCACCGTCCGCCAAGACTTGGTAAAGCTGGCGCGTCTGCCCAGCCTGTCCTTCCTGTACGGAGTGAACCCGAATGTCCAAAGTCATGCTCATCAACGTCACCCACGCGGAAGAGAACCGCGTGGCGATCATCGAAAACGGCACCCTCGAATCGTTCGAGATCGAATCCTTCAGCCGCGAACACCTCAAAGGCAACATCTACAAGGGGACCATCCATCGCGTGCATCCCGCGCTCGATGCGGCCTTCGTCGACATCGGCGGCGAGCGCGATGCGTTCCTACCGCTCAGCGAAGTGTGCTTTCGCAATCTGCCCGACGATGCGCAGGCGGAGGGCAACGGCCGCCGCCGCACCATCACCGATCTGTTCAAGCCCGGACAAGAGGTGATGGTGCAGATCGTCAAAGAAGAGTTCGCCACCAAGCCCCCCACGGTCAGCACCTTTTACTCGTTGCCGGGGCGCTACCTGGTCTTGCTGCCGGGCTCCGAAGATGCAGGGATCTCGCGCAAGATCGAAGGCGAAGACCGCATCAAATTGCGCCAAGCCATCGCCAATCTGAATCCACCGGCCGGCTGCGGCATCATCGTGCGCACCGCCGCGGGCTACGATCAGGACTCCGACGAGCTGGCCCGCGACCTCAGCTACCTGCGCGGTCTATGGGACACTATCCAACAAAGCGCCGAGAATAAACGCGCACCCGCGCTGGTGTATCGCGAGCACGATCTGGTGCTGCGCAACATCCGCGACTACTTCACGCCCGACATCAATGAGATCTTCGTCGACAACGAGGAAGTCTACCAGCGCGCCCTCGACTTCTTGCAACACGCGATGCCGGCGCAGGCGCACGCCCTGCACCTCTACGAGGGCGATCAGCCGATTTTCTCGCGCTTCAACGTCGAAGGACAGATCGAATCGATCTACAAGCGTCGCGTCTCGCTGAAGTCGGGCGGCAGCATCGTCATCGACGGCACCGAGGCGCTCACCGCTATCGACGTCAACTCCGGCGGCTCGGTGCGCGGCGGCAATCAAGAAGACACGGCGTTCAAGACCAATCGCGAGGCGGCGCTGGAGATCGCGCGGCAACTGCGTCTGCGCGATCTCGGCGGGTTGATCGTGATCGACTTCATCGACATGCGCGCCCCGCTGCACGTACAAGAGATCGAGAAGACGCTGCGCGACGCTCTGCACCCGGATAAGGCGAAGCATGAGATCGGCCGCATCTCGCGCTTCGGCTTGCTCGAAGTCTCGCGCCAACGCCTGCGTCCGGCCGCGGCCGCGGCTACCTATACTGCTTGCCCGATGTGCGAAGGCCACGGCCTGGTGCGTACACCCGAGTCGGCCGCGCTCGTGGCGTTACGGAAACTGCACAACCGCGTGTCGCAGGGTGATCTGGCCGCGCTGAAAGTGACGTTGCCGCGTGACGCCGCGGTGTACCTCCTCAATCAGAAGCGGGTCGACATTGCCCAGTTGGAAACCCGCTACGGCATGCGCATCCAGGTTGCGCTGAGTGAAAAGCTGATGCCGCACCAGTCGGAGTTCGAGGAGCGTCGTCGCGCCGCGACGCCCGCGCCCGAGGCCGTCGCGCCGGGTCACGTGGCGCCGGCGGCCATCGTCGCGACGAATGGCGAAGCGCCCTTGGCCGCGGCGGCGGGGGCGAAGCCTGCCGGTGCGCCGGCGAGCGCAACGGGCGCCGCATCCGAAAACGGCCAACGTCGCCGACGCCGCGGGCGCGGCCGGCGCCGTGGCCGCGGCAAGCAAGCGGCGGCGGCGATTGGCGAGTCATTGGCCGCGCTGGGTGCACAGATTGCGCTCGGGTCGGAGCCCGGCTCCGCCGGGACGGCGGCGGTGGATCAGTTGC
>JBGOUW010000277.1:0-6739 GCA_041477755.1 Binatia bacterium | reverse complement strand
GGGAAAACCGCGGCGTTCATTATCCCCATCGTCGAGCGCCTGCGCGCCGACGGTGGCTGCGCCGTAGTCCTTGCACCCACGCGCGAGCTGGCCGAACAGACCCTCAGCTGGGCGCAGCGCCTGGGCGGTGGCTTGCGCACCGCACTCGTCGTCGGCGGCGTCCCGTATGGCCCGCAATTGCGCGACCTGCGCAATCGGCCGGCGATCATCGTGGCCACGCCCGGTCGCTTGGTCGATCACCTCGAGCGCGGCACGTTGGTGCTGCGCAACTTGCGCATCTTCGTGCTCGACGAAGCCGATCGCATGCTTGATATGGGCTTCAAGCCTCAGCTCGATCGCATCATGCAGGCACTGCCCGCGCCGCGGCAGACGCTGCTGTTCTCCGCCACGATGCCCGCCAACCTTACGGCTCTGGCTCGCATGCACCTGCGCGAGCCGGTACGCGTGCAAGCCGGACCGCAAACGGTGACCCCGAGCCGCGCCGAGCAAGATGTCTATCTAGTTCGTGGCGAAGACAAGACCGCGCTGCTGCTGTCACTGATCCAACAAGGCAACGGCACGGCGGGCAACATGCTGGTGTTTGCGCGCACCAAGCATCGCACCGACCGCCTCGCGCGGGCGCTCGACAATGCAGGGCACTCGGTGCAACGCATTCACGCCGATCGCACGCAGGCACAGCGACGCGAAGCGCTCGATGGATTCCGCAACGGCCGCTACCGGATCTTGGTGGCGACCGACATCGCCGCCCGCGGCATCGACGTCGCCGGCATTGAACGCGTGATCAACTTCGACTTGCCGCAAACGGTCGACGACTACGTTCACCGCATCGGTCGCACGGCGCGCGCGCACAAGGATGGGCATGCCTCGAGTTTCGCCGCACCGGAAGAGCGCGGCCAACTCCACGCCATCGAGCGCCACATCGGGCGGCCACTGCAGCGCCAAGCGGTGCCATCGTCAATGGCAGCGCCGCTGCCGTCAACGCACCCGCGAGCCCACACACCGAACGGACCGGCGCAGCGGCCCGCATCACACCACTTGGATAGCGAGCGCGCACCACGTGGGGCTTTCGCCGCCCGCCGCCGCAAGTTCGACAACGATCGGCCGGGGCGACCGCGCTCTCAGAGCCGATTCGCCCGCTAGACTAATTTAGACATGGATCGGAGCGAGCGGCACTCGCTCCGATCTTCACCGTCTGCATCGTAGCGGTTTCAACGTTTGAAGCGGGGATCGATTCGCTGCCGCGATCTTCGATGCCGCCGCATGAAATGGGCTCAACGCGGGCGCCGTGAAGCTCTCACCGCTGGTCCACGCTGCAGACGCCGCGACCAGCGCCGGCGGCCGAGCGCGTGGAATCCCTCGCGCGCGTAGAGCCGCTCGGCATCGCGATGCCCCGCGTCGACTTCCAAATCGAGCGCGGCGGCACCGGCTTTCGCGGCCAGGCGATAGGCAGCGTGCAACAGCTCGCGCCCAATCCCACGGCCGCGATGGGCCGGCTTGACGTACAACTCGTCGAGCCACGCCGAGCGGCCGCCGTGCTCGTAGGTCCACATAAACGAGAGCGCCGCGAAGCCCACCGGCTTGCCGCCGCTGGTCGCCACCAGCAGTCGCGCCCACGCCGGGCGCCGCAGAGCACCGTCAATGACATGAGCAATCGCGTCACCGGAGAGGCGGATGTGGTGCTCACGGAACTGCGCCCGCATGAGTTTGGCGAGCGGGGCGCAATCGGTTCGCGTCGCCGGACGAATATCGAGTTGGCCGTTCATCATGCACGACGCCGCGCGCCGAGATAGATCAGCATCATGGCAATCACCACTGCCACAATCGCGGCGACGAACAGCAGGTACATCACGCTGTTGGCGATACCATCGCCAAACGCCAAGCCACGACCGCCGAAGATCGAGCCGATGGTCGCGGCGATCACGTTTCCCCAAGCGGTCACGATCAGCGACCACGTAATCTCTTCTGCGCACCCATATCACGGTCTTGGGCATCGCGCCGTAGAGCGCGGGGCCGCGGCGGGTCGCCACTTACAACGTGTCGGTGTCGCCCGGAACCAATTGCCAGGCGGCGACCGAGTGCGCGCGGGGCTGGGCCGGGCTCTTGAGATAGAGGATGCGTTCGGAGCGCACGCCGACAAACCCGATCGAACGCAGCCAGCGCCAATGACGCCATCCGGGCGGCGCGAAGAACTCCACATACGAACAGCCCGCTGCCCGGGCGATGTCGATTGCAGCGGCAATGAGGGCCGATCGAATCCGCGTCGGACGATCTGGCGCGACGAACTCGGTGAGCCAGGCGCGTTCATGATGCACCTCGAGCACGCAGTAGCCACTCGGCGCGGCGCCCTCGATCGCGGCCAAGGCGATGCGTTCGCCCGCCGAGGGGTTGTCGAGATGGCGCCAATTCAAAAAGTCAGCGTCGTGCGGGCACCAGAAGTCGGGCCACGCCATGTGGCGTTCAGTCACCGGATCGAAACTGGAATCGAATCGCCTGACCCGGTCGACGCGGGGTCCGCCGTCGCGGCGCAAACGCCACGACCACCAGGCCGCGAGCACCGTATCTACAAGGAACCCCGCTGGCATGCTGATGAAGGATGGCCAACCGAGTGCGCGCAAACCCGCGCGTCCCCGCAGCGGCAACACACCCCGCGGCAACGGCCCGAAAAAATCGGCCCCGTGGCCGAGCTTCTTCGCCGACCCGTGGCTCTTGCGGTTGGCCCAGCCAATGAGCGTCTCGCGGGCACGCCACGGGTGACGAAAGGCGACGTCGTCCAGGATGTGGCTGACCCCGCGCCGCCACCAATTCGGAGCGATGGCGAAATCGCCGTTCAGGAAACCGGTGATCGGCTGCGCTCCGCGGGCCATCGGCCACGGAAAATTGGAGCCAACGCCGACCACGTTTCCGCTGTGCCGTTCGATCACGACCCAGGATTGCGCCCGCCCGCATACGTTGCGCCGATAGAGCCACTCGTACGCCGCCCGCGGCCGTCGCTTGCCGAACGCCGCGTCGATCAAGTCGTAGATGCGCTCGAAATCCGACTCGGCCGCGCGCCGCAGCTCGAAGCGCGAATCATGGCACGGCGCCGGCGCCGGCACGCGCAGCCACTCCTCGAAGCGATCCGCAGGTCGGGAAGGCATCGCGCGGCGCCCGTCCACAGTTGTCGTTTCCTCGTGCATGCATGCCCACCAAACTGTAGTCGATGGCCCTCCGCCTCCTTGACTAGGGCCGCATGCCTCCGCAACTGGTCACTGCGGGCATGACGGACGCGCGCGTTCATCACCCACGCCGCCGCGCGCCGAGATAGATCAGCATCATGGCAATCACGACGGCCACAATCGCGGCGACGAACAGCAGGTACATCAGGCTATTCGCGACGCCGTCGCCGAATGCCAGGCCGCGGCCGCCGAAGATCGGGCCGATGATCGAGGCGATCACGTTCCCCCAAGCGGTCACGATCAGCGACCACGCGATCGTCTTCTGCGCGCGCTCGGAGAGCGTGAGCCGCGCGCCGATCGCGGCCACGGCAAACAGCGTGAGGCCGTTGAGGATGCCTTCGAGGTGCGCCATCCGCCAGCCGCGCACGTCGCCCGGCATCGTCACGTCGATCGATCCCGGAATCGGCCACAACACGATCTTGCCGAGCAGGAGAAATGCGAACGGAAAACCCGCGAGCAGGCCGGCGAGGAACACCAGCGCGCCATGGGTGATCAACCGCGATTGCAGTCGTTCATTCATCGGGACCTCCGTTGTCAGAGTCTGTCGACTTTCTTGCACCGCACCCTTCGAGAGCCTCGGAGTGAGCGGAAGAGTTCCTCCCTTGAGATCGATCAACAGCCGCTCGTGCTGCGGCTCTCGAAGCACGCGCTTCGCGCGGATCAACCGTCGCCTCAGGGCGCAGTCACTCGCAGGCTCGGGGTGTCGGCGCGGCTCCACTCTTCGTGGAACACGTAGGTGTAGCCGGTGTGCTGGAGTTTCCACGCGCCACCGATCTTCACGTATTCGTCTGCATAGAAAGCGCCTTCCCGCACGCCGCGCTGCTGCGCCGCATTGAGCAAGTAGTTGTGCAGTGCCCAGCAGCCACGCGCGGTGGTTGGGCTGGTGATTTCAATCTCGGGGTGGTGGCCGTGATGAATCCCGATGGTGCCCGATTCGGCGCCCATGGCGCTGCGCAAGAACTCGATGATCTGATCGCGGCCGGCGAAGCGATACTTCCCGCCGCCGTAGCTGACGGTGGCGTCGGCTGTGAAGCACTCCGCCATCTCATCCCAGCACTTCTGATCGAGGCAGCGCCAGTATTTGTACTTGAGCTGTTTGATCGCCTCGACATCTTCAAGTTTGCGGATGCGCGCTTCAAGTTCCTCGAGAGTCGTCATCTGGTCCTCCGTCTCGGTGACAGCTCGTGTAGCCCAGTTTGGGGTGCGAGGGGAATCACGCAGCGTTGACGCGCGCAAAACGACGCCATACAACCGCCGCCGACCGGTGAAACCTAGGAGACTCGACGATGATCATGATCGGCCTACGCTACGATTTGCGCGTTCCCCCATTCAGCTCCACCACGCACGCCGCGCAGTATCGCGCCTGCCTCGACCAGTGCGCGTGGGCGGACCAACTCGGACTGCACTTCGTCGCGCTGTCGGAGCACCACGGCGTCGAAGATGGCTTCATGTCATCGCCGCTCACGTTGGCCGCCGCGATCGCCGGATGCACCAAGCGGATTCCGATCAACATCGCCGCGATGCTGCTGCCGCTGCACGATCCGATCCGCGTCGCCGAACAGGTGGCCACCATCGACCTCGTCAGCGGTGGCCGGCTGAACTTCATCGCTGGCCTCGGCTATCGACACGAGGAGTTCGCCATGGCGGGCGTCGACCGCGCACAACGCGGCCGGCTACTCGAGGAGTACATCGAAGTCATGCGCAAGGCGTGGACGGGCGAAGCGTTCGAGTGGCGCGGGCGGACGATCCGCGTGATGCCGAAACCCCAAGGTCAACCGCTGATCATGATCGGTGGATCGACCGAAAGGGCCGCGCGCCGGGCCGCCCGCCTGCGCTGCGGCTTCTCACCGGCGATCGGCGATCCGCGGCTCGCCGCGATCTATAACGACGAGTGCACGCGCGTTGGCTTTGCCGGTGGCTTCGTTAGCCTACCGGGCGGTCCCGGCTTCGTCCACGTCAGCGAGGATCCCGAGCGCGATTGGGCTCGCATCGCGCCGCATGCGCTCTATGACGCGCAAACCTACGCCGCGTGGCAAACGCCCGGGCAGCGCTCACAGGTCCACGACACCGCACAGACGCTCGACGACATCCGCAAGAGCGACGTCTATCGCGTCGTCACACCCGACGAATGTGTCGCCATCGCTCAAGAGTTCGGCCGGGTCCTGCTCCACCCGCTGATGGGCGGCATCGCGCCCGACCTGGGTTGGGAGAGCCTACGACTGTTCGAGCAGAAGGTCCTGCCCCGACTCAAATGACCATCGGAAAACGAAGACCCGCGCGCGATCGTCGCGTCGCTAGCCCCAATGCGAAAACAAGATGGAACCGCCGATCGACGCCGATGTCCGCCGATCAGAGCAGGAGAGATCGGTAAACCTCATCGAAATGCACTTGGTGATCAAGCTATGGATCGCGTCGAATTCCGCATCTGCGTTCATCGGCGTGCATCGGCGGTTGCCTCTCCTTTTTCTGGATTAAGGCTGCCCTCGCAGCTAGGACGCGAGTCGCTGCGACCGGCGGGCGTCAGTGTGAGCTACGGACGCAAGGGTTTCGTACAACTGCTGGGAGCGAATTGGTTTCGACAGGTAGCCATCCATCCCGGCCACGAGGCAGCGCTCTTCGTCCCCCTTCATGGCATGGGCGGTCATGGCGATGATCGGCACGTGTGTAGCGGTGACACGCTCGCGTTCTCTAATCGCGGCGGTGGCTTCGAATCCATCCATCTCGGGCATTTGCACGTCCATAAGCACGAGATCAAATTGCGCACGGTCAAAGGCGGCCAACGCGTCGCGCCCGTTGGCCGCCACCGTCACCGCGTGGCCGCGCTTTTCGAGCAATCGCACTGCCAGAGTTTGGTTTACGATGTTGTCCTCGGCGAGCAGGATTCGCAGCGGCGGTATCGCGGGCAGAGGGGGCGACGCAGCGTCCACGCGGTCCTCCGCTGGCTGCACACCCACGCCAAAGCGCGCGGTGAAATGGAACGTGCTACCGCGGCCAACCGCGCTGTCCACCCAGACGCGGCCGCCTATCACCTGCACCAGCCGAGAGACGATCGCGAGCCCCAAGCCACTGCCGCCGTATTTGCGCGCGGTCGATCCATCAGCCTGCTCGAAGGCGTTGAAGATGCCGCGATGCTTTTCCGCGGGAATACCATCTCCCGTGTCGCGTACACTAAAATGCAGGACGATTTCAGAATCGTCGCCGATCTCCAATGCGCCCGCTTTCGCTGGCGAGTTTGAAGGCTGAAGCTCCGGCTCGGCAATTCCCACGCGCACAGCGACTTCGCCTTGCGCGGTGAACTTGATCGCGTTGCCGAGCAAATTGACGAGTACCTGTCGCAAGCGTCCGCAGTCGCCCACCAGGGAGTCGGGGATCTCGGGTGCCACCGCGGCGGTGAGCGCCAATCCCTTTTTGCGGACGCCGAAGGTCTTGATCACTTCTGCGAGCGTCGCGCGCAACGAGAAGTCGATCGGATCGAGAACGAGTTTACCGGCTTCGATCTTGGAGAAGTCCAGAATGTCGTTGAT
>JBGOUW010000626.1:0-2766 GCA_041477755.1 Binatia bacterium | reverse complement strand
CTTCCGCGACTACTTGGGGTGGATTCGCGAGCACGGCGAGGTGGGCGCGTACTTCGCGGAAGCCGACCGCCAGATGCGCGCGCAGGGCGTGGTGCGCCGGGTGGCGTCATGAACGGTCGCACGCGCGAGTGGCGGCAGACGCTGTTCGTCGGTGCGCTGGTTGCGGGTGATGTGCTCAGCATCTTCATCTGCTTCGTGACCGCATACTGGCTGCGCTATCGCGCGCCTGGCATCGGCGACATTGGCGCCGGTCCCGGGTTGCTCGCCTATGCCCAGGCGGTGTTGCTGGTGAGCGGCACGTGGGTCGCCATCTTCGCCTATTTCGGGCTCTACGAGCTGCGACGTGGCTGGCGCGTCAGTGATCTGCTGTTCACTGGTTTCGCCGCGGTCACCCTCGGCATGGTGTTCTTCCTGGCGCTGTCGTACTTGCTCAAGTGGTTCTTCTACTCGCGCTTGCTGCTCCTCTACCTGTGGTTGGTGAACATCATCGCCATGGTGGTGGTGCGCATCGGTATGAAGCGCGCGTTGATGTGGGCCTATCGGCGCGGCATCGGTGTGCGCCGGATGGTGGTGGTGGGCGACACCGAAGCGGCGGCGAGTTTGGTGAAGACCGCCACGCTGCATCCGGAGTTGGGCTATCGCGTGATTGGGGCGCTGCAACAGGAGTCGAGCGGCGATGGCGCGCGAGCGAGTGCGGATCGTTTGGGCTTGCGTGACACGCTGGCGGTGCTCGAACGCGAGCAGGTGCGCGATGTCGTGCTCACCGTGCCGGTCGGGCAGAACGAAGAGCTGCGCGAATTCATCACCGCCTGTCAGACCGCCGGCATTGAGGTGCGCTTGGTGCCCGATCTGTACGAACTGTACTCCACCAGCATGCACCTGGATGGCATTGAGGGCATTCCGTTGCTGGCGTTTCGCCGCGCCTCGATGCGCGGATGGGAACGAGCGGCCAAGCGTGCATTGGACGTGAGCGTGGCGGCGCTGCTGTTGGTGGGGACGGGTTGGCTGTGGTGGACCGTCGCCCTGATGCTTCGTCGACGGACGGGTCAAGCGGCGCTGGAGCGCCACGCCCGGGTGGGACGGATGGGGCGGCCATTTACGTTACTGCGCTTCACCGTGCCGGTCAGCGCGCCGACCTGGTTGGCGCGCTACAGCGTGAGCGAGCTGCCGCAACTCTTGAACGTCTTGCGTGGGGAGATGAGTCTGGTCGGCCCGCGGCCAGAAGAGCCCGAGCGCGCCGAGCGTTACAGCGCGTGGCATCGGCGGCGCTTGCTGGTGCCGCCCGGCATCACCGGCCTGGCGCAGGTCAATGGCTTGCGTGGCTTCGACTCGACCGACGAGAAGACGCGGTTCGATCTGCAATACATTGAGCGGCAGTCGCTGCTGTTCGATCTCAAGCTGCTGCTGCAGACCGTCTGGACGCTGGCGCAGCGCGGCCGTCAGCGCGGCCGGCAGCGAATTGACCCGCCGACGGAGTCCACCACCCGCACGTCGGCCGCACCGACGACGGCGTTGCCGGGCGACCCGCGCCGACAGCCATGCTGATCGTTCGGACTCCTGTGCGCGTGAGCTTCGCAGGCGGTGGTACCGACCTGCCCGCCTACTACTCGCAGCACGAGGGGATGGTGATCAGTACCACCATCAACAAATACTTCTACACGATCTTGACCGAGCGCGACGATGACAACGTGCAGGTCATTTCGGCCGACCTGCAAACGCTAACCAGCGTGGCGCGACTCGACGAGTTGCCGGCGGGACAGAGCGAACTGGACATTCCGCTGCAAGTCCTGCGCGAGTTGCGCCCGCCGCGCGGGTTGAATTTATTCTTGGCGTCGGAGGTTCCACCGGGGACGGGCTTGGGCTCGTCCGCGTCGGTGTGCGTCAATGTGATCAAAGCGCTGAGCACGCTGCTAGGGCAATCGCTGAGTCGTGCCGAGTTGGCCGAGCGCGCCTTTCACATCGCGAGCGAGAGGTTGGGAAAGCCGGTGGGCAAGCAAGACGAGTACGCCGCCGCGTTCGGTGGACTTAACCGCTTCCGCTTCACCCGCGCCGGTGTGCGGATCGATCCGGTGCCGGTCGACCGCGAGACCCTGCGCGCGTTCGAGGCGCGCTTGCTGCTGTTTTTCACTGGCAGCGCGCGCAACTCCGAGGCGATCTTGCGCGAGATGGACGAGGCCATGCGCACGGTGGGAAGCAACGGGATGGGAACTCCGGACGGCCTGCGCCAGGTGGCAGACGAGTTCCATGTCTGCCTCGTGCGTGGTGAGTTGGAACACTGCGGGCGCTTGCTGCATGAAGACTGGGAGATCAAGAAGCGGTGGTCGCCGCGGGTCAGCTCGCCGCGGATCGATGAACTCTATGCATTGGCGCGCGCGAACGGCGCCACGGGGGGAAAAATAACCGGTGCGGGCGGTGGCGGATTTCTGCTCCTGGATTGCCCCGAGGTGTGGCAGACCGGCCTGCGTGCCGCCCTGGCGGGGGCGGGGGCGCGGGAGATGTCTTTTGCGTTTGACGACCAAGGGGCGAAAGTGGTCTACAACGACCCGTTCTTCGATGCGAGCGGACGAGGTGGAAGCTTGTGGCGTTTTGTGCGATTGCGCGCTACCGACACGCCCGGAGAGCCGTAGCGTAGGCAGAGGAAGGAGGAGGGCAATGCGTATGGTGAAGTGGACTGCGTTTCTCTCGAGCCTGTGCGGGTTCGGGATGGCGCTGGGCGTAATGGCGACGAGCGCTCGCGCGGACGTCGTGACGGAGCAAGGGGCGTCG
>JBGOUW010000389.1:0-4868 GCA_041477755.1 Binatia bacterium | reverse complement strand
TGCCCAAGATCGGCGACGGTAGAGACGTGGATCGGCTGGCCGTTGAGCGTGGCGCCATTTCCACGACTGGCCACGAAGGTCTCGTCGCGGATGGGGTCGTGAACAATGCCGAACACCAGTTCGCGCCCGCGGGCGAGGCCGAGCGAGACGGCGAAATGCGGAAAGCTATGGACGAAGTTGGTGGTGCCGTCGAGCGGGTCGAGATACCAGATGTAGTCATCCGGAGCCACGGCCGCTGCACCCGTCGAACCTTCTTCCGCCGAGGCTTCTTCGGCAATGATGCGATGCTCGGGAAACGCGCGCCGCAAATGTCCGACGACGAGCGCTTCCAGCTCACGATCGGTTTCGGTGACGAGATCGACTGGCCCCTTGTGGTGAACCACTTTGGTATCACGCCACACCGCACGCAGCCGATCGCCCGCCTCCGCTACCGCCTGCCGCGCAACCGCCTCGAATGAGTCCATGTCGCGTGACGACTCCCATAACCATCGCCGGGAATCAAGATGTGCACGCACTGCTGCACTCCTGTTGCGATCCACCCGGCGACTGCGCTAGGGCGAGTCTCATGAAACTGGTTGTCGACGCGGACGGACACGTGTTGGAGCCGCCCGACGTATGGGCGCGCTACATCGACCCCGGCTATCGCGCGCGTGCCATGCGCGTGCGCCGCGGTGATGACGGACGCGATGGGCTCGAAATCGACGGCCGCCCGGCGCGCCTCACCACACCCGAGATGCTCGGCGGCTTCGGCGGCATGGGCAAGCGCATCGAGGATCTCGCGATGGCGTCACTCTCCGGGCGCTATGCAGAGAATGCCCCACTGGCGGCCACCGATCCAGCGGCGCGGCTCGCGTTGCTCGATCGCGACGGGATCTCGCACGCGGTGCTGTATCCCAGTCTCGGTCTGCAATGGGAAGCCGAGGTCAGCGATCCGCTGTACGCGCTGGCGCACTGCCGCGCCTACAACCGGTGGATCGAGGAATTCTGCGCCGGCAGCGGCGGGCGGCTCATTCCCATCGCGCACTTGTCGCTGGGCGACGTCGGTGGTGCCGTGGGCGAGTTGCACCGCGCCGTGCGTGCGGGCGCGCGTGGCGCGTTCGTGCTGCCATTTACGTTGAGCGGCCTGCCGCACGGTCACCCCGCGCACGATCCGCTGTGGGCGGCGGCGCAAGATCTCGGCGTGCCGATTGCGATTCACACCGGCATCGATCCTCCGGCGCGCGATCTCCATCGCCGGTTCGACGGTCTGACTTGGCCCGAGGGCGTGATGTCCGGCATCTGGTACCTCCAACTCATGTTCCCACAGGCCGTGCAGCAAGCCTTCTCGACTTTCTTTGTGTTCGGTACGTTCGACCGCTTCCCAGGGCTCAAGCTTGTAGTGCTCGAATCGGGTGCCGGCTGGCTGGGATTCTGGATGGATCGGATGGACGCGCTCTACAAGGGACCGCTGCGCGTGACGATGCCGTTGCAACAGCTTCCCAGCAGCTACGTGCGCCGGCAGTGTTGGATCTCCGCCGATCCCGACGAAGGCACGCTGCCGCTCATGTTGGAGTATGTCGGCGACGATCGCTTCGTGTGGGCGACCGACTTCCCCCACAGCGATCACGACGCGAACTACATGGCTGAGTTGCGCAAGTTGGCCGACGGGCTGCCTCTCTCGCGCCGCCAGCGATTGCTCGGCGACAACGCCGCCGCGCTCTATCGACTCGCCTAGTTGGGTGCGCGGCGCTACTCGATCGCCGGCGCGGCGCGCGCTTCGCGGCGGGAGCGTAGGTACTCGATGATCGGCGGCATGATCGACAACACGACAATCGCCACGATCACGTAATGGAAGTTGCTCTTCACCGCCGGCATGTTACCGAAGAAGTAGCCGGCGACCACGAATGACATCACCCAGGCGATGCCGCCGATGACGTTGAACGCCGCAAACTTCGGATAGCCCATCTGCCCAATGCCGGCGACGAACGGGGCGAAAGTACGAATGATCGGCATGAAGCGCGCCAAGATGATCGTCTTCCCGCCGTACTTCTCGTAGAACTCGTGTGTGCGGCGGAGGTGCTCCTTGTTAAGCAAGCGCGACTGCTCGCGGTTGAACACCTTCGGCCCGACCCGAAAGCCGATCGAATAGTTCACGGCGTCACCGGCGACGGCGGCGATGCACAGCAACGTGAGCAGTAGCGGCAGGCTGAGCGGCGACCCCTCGATAGACGCCAGCGCACCGACGGCAAACAGCAGCGAATCACCCGGCAGAAATGGCGTGACCACCAAGCCGGTCTCGCAGAACAGAATTACGAACAGCAGCAGATAGAGCCACGGCCCGAGCATGCCGGCCCAGTCGTTCAGATGAACGTCGAGGTGAAAGAAAATCTCGAACAGTTGTCGGACTAGATCCATGCGTGTCTCCGGGTGTGGCCGCCTCGCTCACAGGACGTAACAGAGTGCGGCAGTGCTCTCAATGGGCGCGCCGTTCCGATCTTGGTGCAACCCGTGTCTTGCGAGCCATTGGTCCGCCACCGGCGTGATTTGCAGCAATCTGCGCCTTGGCTGCATCTCTGCAGAGGAGACTTTGGAGATGCGGATATGCGTTTGCTTGAACGACAGGTGGTCAAGACGAGCGGGCTTGCAATGTTGCTGCTGGCCCTGCCGCTCAGTACTCGGCTGGCGGCCGCAGAAGATGCAACCGTCTACTGGAACAATCTCGGTATGCACCCGGTGGGGCAGGTGTGGGTGAACCAGCATCCCGACGCGGTTGAACTGGGTGACCTGGCGCGGTGTCCGGCATGCCACGGCGCGGACTACCGCGGCACCGCTATCTCGCGCACGGGCGCGGATCGGGTGTTGCACACCGAGTTCGGCACCAAACACTTCTGGCCAGGTTTTCAGGTGGGGTGCTATACCTGCCATATTGGCCCAGGCGGTGACGACGCAAATCCGAATCATCCACCGCTCGTGAGTGACGCCGCGGCCGCGACATCGGCCGACACGCCGGCGATGATTCGCCTCAGCGCCAGTGATGCCGACGGCAACCCACTGACCTTGCGCGTCGTCTCGCAACCAACTCATGGCACCGTGGAGCTGAGCGGAACGGTGGCCACGTATGTTGCCGATGCCGGGTTTTTCGGCTCGGACATATTCACGTTCGCCGCGTGGGATGGATCGAGCGATTCCAACCTCGCCAGCGTGGCGATCGACGTCGTCAACGGTTTGTCCGGCAGTGCGTCAGCATGTCCCGGAGATTGCAGCAACGACGGCGCCGTGACTGTCGACGAGTTGATTCACTGCGTCAGTATCGCGCTCGGTGCACCCCTGGGTGATTGTCCGCCATGCGATGTCAGCGGCGATAACTTGGTGACCGTCGACGAGCTGGTACAGGCGGTGACGGCGTCGTTGAACGGCTGTTCTGGGCAACCCGCGCCAACTGGAGCAGCGACGGCCACGCCGACACCGACTCCGACGCCACGTCCGAGCGACGCGTCGACAGCGACACCGACTATGCCCGCATCCACTACGCTGACGGATGTGCAGGCGATCTTCACCGGCAGTTGCACGGATCAGGCTTGTCACACCGCGGCAGATCAGGCCGGCGATCTGGCGTTGGAGCCGGGCAGCTCGCACACCTCACTCGTCGGTGTGTTGTCGGCCAATCCGGTGGCGCAAAGTGCGGGGCTGCTGCGTGTCAACCCCGGCAATCCCGACGCCAGCTTCCTCGTGACCAAGCTCACCACTCCGCTGCGTGGACAGGGATCGAAGATGCCACTCGGCAAGCCGCCGCTGACTGCGGCGCAGATTCAAGTGATCCGCGACTGGATCACGCAAGGAGCGCTGCCGTAACTCGTGTCTCACCGTGTCGGTAACATGCGATCCTCTCTCTAGAAGCGTAGGGGCGACGCATGCGTCGCCCTCCGTCTTCTCCGCATGGGCACGTTAATTTTCCGGGCGACGCATGCGTCGCCCCTACGGGGACCGGGGAACTTGTGAGACGTAAAGACTAAAGACCCGAGCGCGTTTGCACATCGTCGGCGCTGCGCTCATCGAGGTGCGCCGTACAGTTGAGTAGCCGCACGATCCATGGCGGCGCGGCGTCGATGATGGTCAGCGAGGTGTTGCCCCAGCGCTGCGGGGCAGCAACGCCCGTCGGCAATTGCAGATGGCGTTGTGCGAGTGAGGCACACACGAGTCCGTGGGTGACGACGGCGAGATGCCCGCTGGCGCGGGTTGCGGCGTCGGTGACTTCGACCCACGCGCGATCGACCCGCCGGTGAAACTCCACCCAGCGCTCGCCGCCAGGTGGCTCGTACTCCGGCCCCAGGATGTCGACGCCGAAGTCCGCATACGCTCGGCCGCGAATGTCACCGTAATTGCGCTCGTGCAGGAGCGCGTCGGTGTGGAGGGCCGCGCCCGTCGTGCGCTGCAAGATCTCGGCAGTCATCTGCGCGCGGGGCAGATCGCTTGTCGCGATGTTGCTGATGCCTTCGCGTGCAAGTCGGCGCGCAAGCAGTTCGGCTTGAGCGATGCCGCGCGCGCTCAGCGGCGTCTCGGGCGTTTGCACCACGCGTGCCGCATTCGAATCGGTCTCGCCGTGTCGGATGAGGTAGATCGCCATCGCGCGACGGTCAGACACGTTCGCCGCGCGGCTGTCAAGGTTGTCGGGGTACAGCTCGCGCTGGGTCGCCTCAAGCCGCATCGCATATCGTACCGTGTTGCGCGTTGTGCTATCAGGCTTCCATGGACGATAGTACGAAAACCCCGCCAGGCTATCGTTGGATCATCGTCGATCGGGAACTGCTCGGCGGGCAGCCGGCGATCCGGGGAACGCGATTGTCCGTGGCGCATGTGCTCGGGTGTCTTGCTGAAGGGATGAGCGGAAC
>JBGOUW010000280.1:0-6705 GCA_041477755.1 Binatia bacterium | reverse complement strand
GCCAGCGCGCGGCTCAGTCTCGATGAGGCGCATCTTCGCATCGCGGAGCTGCTGGCGAACGTGCTCCCGGCACCGATCGCGGCTCGCTTGGAACATCAACGCGGCACCATCGCCGACAGTCACGGCGAGGCGACGGTGTTGTTCGCCGATCTGACCGGCTTCTCCACGCTAACGCGCCGGCTGTCGCCGCCGCATCTGGTCGAGATGCTCGACTTGATCTTTTCACGATTCGACGAAGCGGCAGCGCGCTATGGCATCGAGAAGATCAAAACCATCGGCGACTGCTACATGGCGGCCACCGGCGTGCTCAGTGAGGCGGCCGGCGCCGCGGCGGTGGAAGCGATGGCCGACTTCAGTCTCGACATGCTCGGCATCATCGACCGCACCGCTGCCGAAATCGGCCTGCCGCTCGGCGTGCGCATTGGCATCAGCACCGGGCCCGTGATCAGCGGCGTGATCGGCCGCCGCAAGTATAGCTTCGACGTGTGGGGCGATACCGTGAACCTGGCCAGCCGCATGGAGAGCACCGGGGTCGCCGGGCGCGTGCAAGTATCGGAGGTGAGCTACTGGCGCCTATCCCATGCCTTCGAATTCGAGACGCAACGTACAGTCGCGCTCAAGGGGAACCAGGAGGCCGAGGCGTACTTGCTGGTCGGCCGCAAACCGGATGCGGCTGCGCGAGTCGCGGCTGAATAGCCGCCCAATGGTCGTCGTGGGGAGACGCACGCATTATTCACTCGTTGATGGTTGCGTGAAAGCAATCGAGTGGGGGCCTAAGACTTTCGTGTTGGTTTCGCTTGTCGCGCCGTCGTCGCCCGACGTACAAGCCGCGCGCGAGGGACAAGCGATGACAAACTGGATGACGCGCAATGCGCGTCGTGTGATCGCGATGCTGACCGGCCTGATGCTTGTGTCGTGTCAGCCGCCGCCGGGAATGGAACGTGAGCGCGAGCTGTACGCGGGCATTGAGAAGAAGGATATCGATCCGCTGGGCCGGCTTGAGGTGCTTACGACGTCGCTCGGGACCGACGGACGCAACGTGAAGGTTCGTGGGAAACTTCGCAACCCGATGCCGGACGCCGTCGATGGGGTGCGGATCATGTTCAAGATCTTTCGCAAAGAACCGAGCGAAGAGGTGCGGCCGCTCGATATCGTGCAAGAGGAAAAAGCACTTCACATGATTAGCGGCGGCACGGAAGCGCTGCGCATGGATCTGCAGACGATGTATGCTGGTGGAGCGGGCGGCTATTCTTTTTTCTTCGTGGTCGAAGCCTACGCCAAGCGCGTCGGCGAACGTGACATCCCACCGCCGCCCGGCTGGAAGGAATGAGTGCGCCGCGTCTCTGGAATTACGACGAACGCGAAGCGCGCGCGGCGGCTTTGGCCTTGTGGCGAGACTTTGCGCGCGACTTCGATGGCGACGACGGCTGCTGTGGTGGCGGAGGCGTGGCGGCCTCGCTTCGCCCGGTGAGCTGGCGGAAGTGAATGCCGGCCCAGATCGCGAAGGGGAACAGTTGAGTATCGAAGCTCTGACAAAACGCGTCGAGGAAACTGTAGATGAAGCGATCGCTGCGTGAGAAGTAGCGGAAGCTGAACTCGCCCAGCTCGGTCGACCACACCGCTTTGATCGTCGCCACCAATCCGAACACCTGCAACGCGACCGCGCACGCGAGCGCGATGGCCAGCCGGCGGAAGCGCAGCGCCCACGTCGCGGCCGGCGTCGCCAGCATGAGCGGGATGAGCAGCACCAGATTCGCCTGCACCCAATCGCCGGGAATGCCGGGCGGCTCGGCGTCGGGGAACAGGCGATGCGCGAAGTAGATGCCCTCCCCGCGCGCGAACACGGTGGTGCCGCCGCGCACGTTCTTATCGCCGAACCATTCGGTCATGCGAATTGCGGTGTTCGTCAAGGTCGCCAGCAGTTGGGTGTAGATCGTCGCCAGCGGCGTGAGCGCCCAGACCACGTAGACCAGGGCGAACCACGCCAACAGGCGCAGCAAGAACACCGCGGGCTTAACGCCCAGGCGCATCGACGAATCGTCCCGCCCAGTACAGCCAGGTGGCCACTGCGATGCAGATCACCAGCGCCTGCGCGACGTAGACGTGGGTTTCATGGAACAACCGGTGGAAGTACAACCCGATCAGGAACAGTGCGCTGACGCGAAGCAGATTCACGGAGTGAATGACTACGATGCCGAGACCCGCACCAATCAGCTTCGCCCGCCATTTCGCCGGATAGGCGAACACCGCGGCGAGATAGATCATCGTCGGCACCGCGCCCGAGCACGCCGGACTGACGTCGACCTCAAACGCCCCCGAGCCCAAGATGGTTCCCTCCTTTGTCACATCGAAGCCGACGACTGCGCCGAGCGCCTTCAGCATCAGCCACGCCATCCACGCGGCGAGCTGAGCGAGTCCGGCCGCCACGTCGAACCGCTGCACGATCGGCGCGTAGGTCAACGTCGAGAAGAACACCACGATCAACAGGACGAACGCGCCCACCACCCGGATGGTCAACCAATGGGCGGCGATGGCCGCGGCGAGACGTCGAAACATGCGAGGGCGCGTCTAAGAAGTGCGGCGGATTGTTGCGGCCGGTGTCGGCAATGTCAAGGTGCGGTCTTCGGAAGAGCGCTTTGATTCAAGCCGTCTTCCTCGCGCAATCCTCACGCTTCCCTCAAGTCTTTTGCGACGGGCACTGGCAGGAGTCGCGGTGTGCACGTAGGAGCCGCGGCGTGAAGGATCAACTAGGAGCACCGATTCCTTGCGGCGCGCTGGGTCGCGGTGTTATCGGAGCCCGGACGGGTCCATGAGCGGGCGTCGCGCCCCGGTTCGACGAGAGGAGTGCTGTGCAAAACCAGACAGACAATGTGAACTCGGTTGGCTCGTATCCAGTGGCCCACATCGAACCAGGGAAGCTGCAATGAGGTACCAGAGATGGCGGTCGATTCAGCGCGCATTGCTCGCTGCGACCATGCTTTTCTCAGCGCGCCCTACTTCGGCGCTCATCCCTGGCGACAGCAATCTTGATGGCCGTGTGTCGGCGGCGGACTTCACGGCGTTGCAACGCATCCTCGGCGGCGAGCCCGGTAACGACAGCGCCGACGCCAATCGCGATAGTCTCATCACCCCGGAAGATCTCGGCGCCACGGCAGCGCTCCTGTTCGGTGAGTCGCTCACCGTAGCCACGCCGACACCGACGGACACGGCCACCCCAATCGCACCACCCTCGCCGACGCCCACTCAAAGCGCCACGCCAAGTGCAACGGTCACACGCACGTTTACCCAGCCGTTTGGTACGCACACCGCCACGCTCACCAGCTCGCCGACGCAATCGCGCACAGCGACTGCGAGCGCGACGCCCACTGCGTCGCCCACCATCGCGCCGAGCAGTACGCCCGGCAGCGCCGCGGTGGCCGAGTCGGTGGCCGGTAGCGCCGTGATCGTCGCAAATGGGATGACGGCGATTCCGTCGGTGGTGACCGCGCTCGTCAGTGGATTGCAATTTGGCGGTGCGGCGAGCTTCGCCGAAGGCGGTGCCGCTGGCTCGTGTCCGCTCGGCGGCTCGGTGACGCGGATGTGTCCGTTCGGCGATTCGATGCTGACGATCAAGCTCGACGGTTGCCGCATCGCGACCCCCTCGGGCACGGCGACGATCGACGGGAGCGTCAAGCTCGGCACCGGCTTTTGCCCACTCGTGCTACCGCCGTGGATGGCAACGGTCGACGTGACGGCAGTGTTCCGCGATCAGGCGAACAATAAGCTGCTGACTGCGAAGGCTAACTTCACCGGCACCGTCGATCCGCAACTCGGCGGCACCTGCAAGGCCACCGGCGCGAATCTCGTCCTCAACGGCACGCTCGAGACGTTGTTCCCGAGTAACGGGGACGTGAAGGTGACGTTCGACGATACCAGTATCGCGGTCACGGTCGCGGCCTTCGACACCGCCTGCGTTCCGACCAACTACTCGCTCGATTTTGATGGTCCGGCGACCATTGCGACGAGCGCAGGCGGCGGTGGCGCCGCGGCGAGCGATCAGCCGTTTGCGGTGACGTTCGGGCACTTCGTGATGCAACAGAACGCCAGCGCCAATCCAACCGTGTTGAGCATAGACGGTGACATCACGGCCGCGTGTTACGGCGGCACGGTGACGTTGCAAACGCTCACCCCGTTGGCGCAGGCGGTGGGGCAACCGTGTCCGACCAGCGGCATAGTCAAAGTGAGCGCGCCCAACGGCATGTCGCAGCTGCTCTACCTCGCGGGCGGTATGGTCGGCATCGATACCAATCTCGATGGCATCAGCGACGAAACGTTCCCCTCGTGCCTCGACTCATTGCTGCTCCTGTGTCTGGCGCAGCCGGCGCCGACTGCGACGCCGACTACGACCGTAACGGGCACGGAGACCGAAACGCCGACGGGCACCGAAACCGTAACCGAGTCACCAACTGTGACGCCATCGACATCAGCAACTCCAACCGGGCCGCTGCCGCCATCAGAAACCCCGACACGCACGCCGACTCGTACCGCGACCATCGTGCTGCCACCGAGCGCAACCGCGACGACGACCGCCAGCGAGTCGCCGACCTCACCGGCGTCGCCAACATTAACGGTGACCGCCACTGGCTCCGCCAGTGCCACGCCAACACGAACACCGTCGGCAACCCAGACAAACTCGCTGACCGCGACACCCTCGCCTACCCCGACGGCGACCATGAGTCTCGCACCCTTTTGCGATACCCTGTCGAGCCCCGCGATCATTCCCGACAACAACCCGGCCGGCATCAACAACTCGATCACGGTCGCGAATCAGACCACGATCGCGGATCTCAACGTTCGTCTCGACATCGATCACACGTGGGTCGGTGACTTGAAGGTCTCGCTCACCCATGTCACGACCGGCACGGCGGTCGTGCTGTTGGATCGACCGGGTGTCCCCGCGACATCGTTGGGTTGTGGCGATAACAGCATCTCATGTGTGCTCGATGACGAAGCGGGCCGCATTGCGGAAACGCAGTGTCTGGCATCCGCCACGACCAGTCCGATGGCGGCAATCGACGGCAGCGTGAAACCCAACAACCCGCTCAGCGCGTTTGACGGGCAGAGTATCGCGGGCATGTGGCGACTGAACGTCTCCGACAATATGCAGTTCGATACCGGCAGCTTGCTCGGATGGTGCCTGGAGGTGAACGCACCCGCTCCAGTGGTGACGGCATTCAGCTGCAACGGCAGTGACGCTTGCACGGTGGCGCTGGGCCAACCGTTTACGCTTTCGTTCAGCTTCCTCGACCCGGACAGCAACGCCAGTAATTGGCACATGGGCCGAACCGACGACAACGAGGTCACGATCGACATCGCTCAGGGTGTGATCAGCCCCGCCAGCGGCACCGGCACTATCCCCATTTTGTTTGACCCGTTCTTCTGCCCCGGCGTCAGCTGCCGCACCAGCGAGTTCGATTATTTCGTGATCGTCACCGACGCCAACGGCAATCCGAGTCGCCAGACGCGCGTGCACGTCACCGTTCCAGGAACGTGACGAGTCGGTTGCTTCACTACCGAGTCTGCTTGCGGAAGAACGCGGGCTCGGCAGAGTGACGAACTCGTCCGCTGTCGCAGCTTTGCTGCTGCGCGTTTGAAATCGCTAACCGCGTCAGGCAGGGAACGTGAGAATGAAGACGCCGCTGAGCGTGAGCCGTAACAGGGCAAGGCGCACGATGACCCGCCCGCGTCGTGGCCGCGGCGGCAGGACGCTCGCCGTACTCTTGCTCTGTTTGTGCGCCCTGCCGATGACTCAGTGTCGGCAGGCAGCGCAACCGGCCGCCTTCGTCTGGCCCGACGCTAAGCGTGCGGCCTTGAGCTTGAGCTTTGACGACGCTCGCTCGAGTCAGATCGACGTCGGGATGGCCTTGCTGGACCGGTACGGAATCAAGGCAACCTTCTACGTGTTGCCCAGCAACCTTCAACCGCAGCTCGACGGCTGGAAACAAGCTGTCGCCGATGGTCACGAGATCGGCAATCACTCACTCAATCACCCGTGTACGGGCAACTTCCCTTGGGCAAAGAAGGAGGCCCTGGCGATTGAGGACTACACGGTGGAGAAGATGCAGTTCGAACTGGACGCGGCGAATCGCCGCATTGCCGAGCTGCTCGGCGTGACGCCGCGATCGTTTGCCTATCCGTGCGGACACACCTCGGTCGGCCGCGCGCAAAATACGAAGAGCTACGTCCCGCTGGTCGCCGAAATGTTCACCTCTGGACGCCAGTGGGCAAGCGAAACCGCGAACGATCCCGCATTCTGCGATCTCGCGCAGGTGACTGGCATCGCGATGGACGGGTTGGACTTCGAACAGCTTCAGCCGATTTTGGAAACAGCAAAGGAACGCGGGCAATGGGTCGTGTTGGTCGGCCACGAGATCGGGCAGACTGGTCGCGAAACGACGCGCATCGCCATGCTGCAGGAGCTCTTGCCGTACGCGCTGGATCCCGCGAATGCGCTGTGGACCGCACCGGTGGGCACCGTTGCCGAGTATGTGCTCAAGCGACGCGCCGCCAGCTGATCGATCGCGCATCACGCGTCAGCAGAACTGCTCACTTCACCGGGCCTTGGCACAAGAAGGCCCTCGATACGATCGCTTCGCGATCTACTCGGGCAAACGGGTACTGAAATGGGGAGAGGAAGAAACCGTTTCCCCGAGTAGCAAGACCGAG
>JBGOUW010000045.1:0-15643 GCA_041477755.1 Binatia bacterium | reverse complement strand
GGAAATGCGAGTGATTGTCCGCAGTTGCTCGGCTTGCAATTTTTTTCTTGACAGCACAATATGTAGTGGTGCATATTCCCGGCCCCCACAAGATGAAGGAAAGCAGCAGGCGGGGTACAGGGGAGGGAGCCATGGCGGAGCGGGCACGGCGGCGGGAGGACGAGGGGTGGAAGCCTAGCGACGAAGCCAAAGCGGCGAGTGGGCTGCGCCTGCCGCGATTCTTCACTCAAACAGGCGAGGATCCATATAGTAGCGTCGAGTGGGAACTCCGTAGTGCCGTGATCCAGGGCGAAGGCGGCGACGTCGTCTTCGAGCAACACGACGTCGAGTTTCCCAAGGGTTGGTCGCAGCTCGCCACTAACGTCGTCGTCTCGAAATATTTCCGCGGGCATCTCGGCAGCCCACAACGCGAGCGGAGCGTGCGGCAGCTCATCGGCCGCGTGGTCGACACGATCCGTAGCTGGAGCGAGCGGCAAGCCTACTTTGCGACGGCCGAAGATGCCACGGCGTTCAGCGACGAACTGACACACCTGTTGCTGCACCAGAAGGCCTCGTTCAATAGCCCGGTGTGGTTCAACGTCGGGATCGAGCCGCGGCCGCAATGCTCGGCGTGCTTCATCCTGTCGGTGAACGACACGATGGAGTCGATTCTCGGCTGGTACCGCAACGAGGGCATCATTTTCAAGGGCGGCTCGGGAGCCGGCGTGAATCTGTCGCCGATTCGCTCCGGGCGCGAGAAGTTGGGCGGCGGCGGCACCGCCTCGGGGCCGGTGTCGTTCATGAAGGCCGCCGATGCCTCGGCGGGCGTGATCAAGTCGGGTGGCAAGACCCGGCGCGCGGCCAAGATGGTGGTGCTCAACGTCGACCATCCCGACATCATCGACTTCATCAAGTGCAAGGAAGTGGAAGAGAAGAAGGCCTGGGCGCTGATGGATGCCGGCTATGACGGCTCGCTTGATGGCCCGGCCTACGGCTCGGTGTTCTTCCAAAATGCCAACAACTCTGTGCGCGTCACCGACGAGTTCATGCGCGCAGTCGAAGACGATGGCATGTGGCAGACACGCGCAGTACTGACCGGCGAGGTGATGGGTACGTACAAGGCGCGCGAGCTGCTCCGCATGATGGCCGAAGCCACGCACCTGTGCGGCGATCCGGGCATGCAGTTCGATACCACCATCAACAGCTGGCACACCTGCCCCGCCAGCGGGCGCATCAACGCCTCGAATCCATGTTCCGAGTACATGCACCTCGACAACTCGGCGTGTAATCTCTCGTCGCTCAACCTGATGAAGTTCATCAGCGACGAGGGCGATTTCGATGTCGAAGCGTTCCGCCACGCCGTCGATGTGATGATCACGGCGCAGGACATCATCGTCGACAACTCGAGTTACCCGACACCCGAAATCACCGCGAATGCCAAGGCGTACCGCGAGCTGGGGCTCGGCTACGCGAACCTCGGCGCATTGCTGATGTCGCTTGGGTTGCCGTACGATTCCGACGCCGGGCGGCACTACGCCGGAGCGGTGACCTCGTTGATGTGCGGTGAGGCGTACCTGCAATCCGCGCGCATCGCGCAGCAGATGGGTGCGTACGCGGGCTTTGCGCCCAACCGTGAACCGCAGATCGAAGTGATCGCGAAGCATCGCTCTTACTCGCACAAAATCGATTCGGCGTACGTCCCGCTCGATCTGTTGTCGGGCGCCCGCCAGGTGTGGGACGACGCGCTCGCACTCAGCAAAGTGGCGGGCGTGCGCAATTCGCAGATGACCGTGCTGGCGCCCACCGGAACCATCGCGTTTATGATGGATTGCGACACCACCGGCGTCGAGCCCGACATCGCGTTGGTGAAGTACAAGAAGCTGGTCGGCGGCGGCATGCTCAAGATCGTGAACCAGACGGTGCCGCGCGCGCTCAAGCGACTCGGCTACGAGTCGAAAGCGGTGCAGGAGATCGTCGAATTCATCGACGAGCACGATACCATCGAAGGGGCGCCGCTCCTCAAGGACGAACACCTGCCGGTCTTTGATTGCGCCTTCAAGGCGGCCCAGGGCACCCGCTCGATTCATCACCTCGGCCACCTGCGCATGATGGGTGCGGTGCAACCCTTCATCTCGGGAGCGATCTCCAAGACCATCAACATGCCGACCGATGCGACCGTCGATGACATCGCGGAGGCCTACCTCGAAGGCTGGCGGCTGGGCGTCAAGGCGGTTGCGATCTATCGCGACGGTTGCAAGCGTACGCAGCCATTGAACACGGCGCGCGACGACAAGAAGGCGGCGATGGCCCTGGAAGTTGCAGCGCGCCAAGAGTTCCGTCCGGTGCGGCGGCGCTTGCCGCAAGATTGCCGCTCGATCCGGCACAAGTTCGAAATCGCCGGGCACGAAGGCTACATTCACGTCGGGTTCTATGAAGACGGTACGCCGGGCGAGATCTTCATCAAGATGGCCAAAGAGGGCAGCACCATCTCGGGCTTGATGGACACGATCGCCACGCTGACGTCATTGTCGTTGCAGTACGGTGTGCCACTCGAAGCGTTGGTGAACAAGTTCAGTCACGTCCGGTTCGAGCCATCGGGTTTCACCAAGAATCCCGAGATCCCGATGGCGAAGTCGCTGACCGATTACATCTTCCGTTTCCTCGGCACGCGCTTCCTGAATGCCGAGCAGCGCACGGGAGTTGGGCTGACGGCGGTTGAGACTACGGCCGATGTGTCGGCGAGTGCGCCGGCAGGCGAGTCGACGCGATTGGTGGAGTCGTTGGGATTCAGTCCGCAGGCGGATGCACCCAGTTGCACCGACTGCGGCGCGATCATGGTGCGCAACGGCAGTTGCTACAAGTGCCTCAACTGTGGGGCGACCAGCGGCTGTTCGTGAGGCGCTGAAGGTCGTCGCAACTGGCTCGGCGGGGGCCGAGCAGTTGCGACAGGCAAGCGTGGGGAGTGCGGTGGTGATGTGGTGTGGCGGAGGACTCCCCGGCGGTTGGGGGGTGGTGGCCGAGTTGACTCGGGCGGGGCGCCTTCGGGCGCCCCGCGACGGTTGGAGTGCCCGCGTTGGTGCAGAACTAGCGTCGGGGGTGGAGCGAAGACCCGCCCCAGTCTTGATCTCGTTCGCCAAATTGAATTAGTGACTCGCAGCGAGCAGTCGCCCGAGCAAACTGGTCTTGAGGTGCGCGATCAGCCCCCGCGCTTCATGGACGAACTCGGCGCTGAGGAAGTTCTGCACCAGCACGCCATCGAGCGCGGCCATGATCAACGCCGCGTCGAGTTGCGGGCTGCAATCCGAACGGAATACACCGCGCCGCTGGCCGCTCTCGATGATGTCGGCCAACAAGTTGCGGAAGACGCCGTAGAGTTCGCTCACGCGGCGAATCACCTCATCGGGCTGCCGCTCGCCCTGCAACACCAAGCTCAGGAAGAAGCGCACTGAGTAGACATTCTCGCGTACGAACTCGGCGAACAGTTCGATCAGTCGTTCGATCTGTTCTTGTTCGTTAAGGCCGCCGATGTCGTCGACGTTGATGAAGTAGGGCTCCAGCGTCTTGCGCAGAGCGATGTGGTAAAGCTGCTCCTTGGTTTCGAAGTACCAGAAGATGAGCGCCTTGCTCACCTTGGCGGCGCGAGCGACTTGAGAGATCGAGGTGTTTTCGTAGCCTTGCTCAGCGAACAAGCGGGCGGCGGTGCCGAGAATTTTCTCGCGGGCTTCGGCAGTGTGGCTCGGTTGCGGCTCGGTCATGATGAAGATGTGGCTGGCGAGAGGGTACGGTAGAAACGCGCAGTCTGTCAACGGATTGTCGCCACGATGTCGCCGTGATTGTTGCTCTGGTCACTTGCGCTACGGCGCGAGGTTGGGGCAGCATGTCAGCCATGTGGCGCGCTTCCAGGAGACTCGGCGAGGTGCTTCCCGCGGTGGCGGTGGCGCTCGCATTGAGCGTTGGCCGACCGACCCTCGAGCCGCACCTGCCCACCGCAACCGCGTCAGCCGGCGGCGTATCTGCCAATGATCCGTACTGGTCGCTACAGGCGGGCGGTTGGTTCATCCGCGTAGACGGTGCCGAAGTCGATCTCCCGAGCCTCGCGCAACAGACCACACCGCCACGGTTGATTCGCGGTCCACAGCCGCTGTCGCCCTACGACTACTTGATCGCCCACCATGCTGAGGCGCAGGGGCTGGATTGGCGGCTGGTTGCGGCGCTCATCTTCGAGGAGTCGCGCTTCGATCCCGCTGCCGAGAGCGACGCCGGCGCCTACGGGCTGATGCAAGTGCGGCCAATTGCCGCCGCGGCGGTTGGGGCGCACTCATTCAAGGCACCGGGAGACAACATCCGCACCGGCGCACGTTACTTGCGACAGCTGAGCGAGACCTTCACCGAGTCCCATGGCGGCGAGCACCTCGCGCTGGTGCTTGCGGCCTACAACATTGGGCCGGGGCACTTGCATGACGCGCAGCGGCTGGCCCGTCGAGTGGGCTACGACCCGAATGTGTGGGATGAGTCGATGGAACTGGTGCTGCCGCTGCTGGAGCAGCCGGCGATCTGCGTGCAGCCGAAACTCGTTGCCAAGGGCTGCGCCCGCGGGCGCGACACGGTCGCCTACGTCGGCCGGGTACTTGCGCGCTACGAAATGTATCGGCACCAATTCGGAGCGCGGTGGACTGGCGTGGACGACGATGATGATGATCCGGATGATTCGACCGATTCGACTCAGGCCGCTTCGGCCAACGGGTGACTCTCGAAGCGGAGCTGATCCCCGACGCAGTCGACCACCACACGACTGTTATCGCGCACTTCGCCGGCCAGGATCTTGCGCCCCAAGGTTGTTTCCAATTCGCGCTGCAGCACCCGCTTGAGCGGCCGCGCGCCATACGCCGGATCGTAGCCGGCGCGCGCAAAGTACTCGCGCGCGGCATCGGTTAGCTCCAGTGTGATTTTGCGCTCGGCGAGGCGGGCGAGCAGCCGCGTTAGGAGGATATCGACGATCTGCTTGAGTTGATCGAGCGTGAGCGAGTGGAACACGACGACCTCGTCGACGCGATTGAGGAACTCGGGCCGAAAGTGCTGTCGTAGCGCATCCAGCACCTCAAGCTTCATACGCTCGAAGGCGTCGGAATCGTCACCGCCGCGGTAGCCGAGGATCAACTGGCTGCCGACGTTGGAGGTCATGATGACGACCGTGTTCTTGAAGTCGACGGTGCGCCCGTGGCCGTCGGTGAGGCGGCCATCGTCGAGGACCTGCAGCATCACGTTGAAGACGTCGTGATGCGCCTTCTCGATCTCGTCGAACAAGATGACGGCGTAGGGCCGGCGGCGCACCGCTTCGGTGAGCTGGCCGCCCTCTTCGTACCCGACATAGCCCGGCGGCGCGCCGATCAGCCGTGCCACGGTGTGCTTTTCCATGTACTCGGACATGTCGATACGGATCATCGCGGCCTCGTCGTCGAATAGGAACTCGGCGAGCGCCCGCGCGAGCTCGGTTTTGCCGACGCCAGTGGGGCCGAGAAAGATGAACGAGCCGATCGGTCGATTGGGATCCTTCAAGCCGGAGCGCGCGCGGATGACCGCATCGGCGACGGCGGTCACGGCCTCGTCCTGGCCGATTACGCGCTTGTGGAGATGCTCTTCGAGTCGGAGCAACTTCTGGGTCTCGCCTTCCATCAGGCGGCTGACCGGAATGTGGGTCCAGCGCGCCACCATCTCGGCAATGTCCTCCTCGTCAACGTGGTCCTTGATGAGATGGGAGTCGGTTGCGGGCGACTCGGCGCCGGCGATCTGCTTCTCCAGCCCGGGGATGATGCCGCGCTCGAGTTCGGCCGCGCGCGTCCAATTGTACTCCCGCTTGGCGCGCGCCAGCTCGACCCGCGCATCTTCGAGCTTCTGCTGCAGCACGCTGACGCCGCCGAGCGCACCCTTTTCCTGTTCCCACTGCGCGCGCAAGCGGCGTTCGTTTTCCTTGTGATCGGCCAACTCCTTCTCCAGTCGGTGCAGTCGATCACGCGACGCCTTGTCGGTTTCCTTCTTAAGTGCTTCGCGTTCGATCTCGAGCTGCATCACACGGCGAGTGACCTCGTCGAGTTCGGCCGGCATCGAATCGATCTCGGTGCGCAGCCGGGCGGCGGCCTCGTCGACCAGGTCGATGGCCTTGTCCGGGAGGAAACGGTCACTGATGTACCGATGCGACAAAACCGCTGCGGTGACCAACGCCGCGTCCTTGATGCGCACCTTGTGATGCACTTCATAGCGCTCGCGCAGTCCGCGCAGGATGGAAATGGTGTCCTCGACGCTCGGCTGATCGACCAGTACCGGCTGAAAGCGGCGTTCGAAGGCGGCGTCCTTCTCGATATGTTTGCGATACTCGTCGAGCGTCGTCGCGCCGATGCAGTGCAACTCGCCGCGCGCGAGCATCGGCTTGAGCAAGTTGCTGGCGTCCATCGCGCCGTCGGCCGCGCCCGCGCCAACGACCGTGTGCAGCTCGTCGATGAAGAGGATGATCTCGCCGGCCGACTCTTGTACTTCCTTCAGCACGGCTTTGAGTCGTTCCTCGAACTCGCCGCGGAATTTCGCGCCGGCGATCAGTGAGCCCATATCGAGCGTGATCACGCGCTTGTCCTTCAGACCTTCGGGGACGTCGTTGCGCACGATCCGCTGCGCCAGGCCTTCGACGATCGCAGTCTTACCGACGCCCGGTTCGCCGATCAGTACGGGATTATTTTTGGTGCGGCGCGACAGCACCTGGATGACCCGGCGAATTTCGTCATCGCGGCCGATGACCGGATCGAGTTTGCCTTGGGCGGCCAGTTTGGTCAGGTCGCGGCCGTACTTTTCGAGCGATTGGTAAGTCGTCTCCGGATTCGGGCTGGTGACGCGCTGAGTGCCGCGTACGGCTTTGAGTGCGGCCATGAGCGTTTCGCGGCTGAGCCCGAGCTCGCGCAGCAGCTTACCGGCGCCAGCGCGCTCCTCGACCGTCGCGAGCAGCAAGTGCTCGACGCTGACGAACTCGTCCTTGAGCTTTGCAGCTTCGTCTTCGGCGCGCGTGAGCAGCTGATTGAGGCGGGGGGTAATGTAGATCGGTTCCGGCCCGCCGCCCGAGCCGGTGACGCTGGGAATGCGATCGAGCTCTTTGCCGAGGCGATCTTTGAGAACCCCAGGGTCGACACCGGCACGCTGCAAGATCGGCGTAGCCAGCCCATCGCTCTGTTCGAGCAACGCGTGCAGCAGGTGCTCGATGTCGACGCCCTGATGATGGCGGCGCGTGGCCAAATCCTGCGCGGCGCGCAACGCATCCTGTGATTTCTCGGTGAACCGATTGATATTCATCCTCGCTCCGTTCCGCGGGGTGATGCGGTTGCGCCCATGCTAACCACGAATCGTAGTGACGCAAGGAAAGCTGATCGGTCCGACTTGGGCCTTGGGCGTGAGCCTTGGACTTCAGACTCGCGCCTAGAGCTTGGCCATGCGGCCGTAGCGCAGCGGCAGCGCCGCCTCCGGCTCGTCGTTGGTCGTGTGCGAATCGATCGAGCTCGTAAGCGGGAGATTGACGTAGAACGAACTGCCGCGGTCCATTTCGCTGGTGACGGTGATGAAGCCGCCGTGCTCGGTGGCGATCTGGTGGGCAATGGAGAGGCCGAGGCCAGTGCCTTTGTCTTTGGTGGTGAAAAATGGATTGAAAATGTCTTCGATCATCTTCGGCGGAATGCCGACGCCGGTGTCGCGCACTTCGATCTGACAGAGCGGATTGCCCTGATGGCGGTGGCGCCGCGTGAGCACGGTGACCGTGCCGCTGGCGGGGGTGGCCTGGATCGCGTTGAGGACGAGGTTGATGACCACTTGCTTCAGCTGATCACCGTCAGCGCGGATGACGGGCAAGTCGGTCGCGAGCACGCGGGCGAGTTTGACACGGCTCTTGCGGGCTTCGGGAGCGAGCAACAGCGTGGTGCGCTCGATGAGGTCGTTGATGTCGACATCCTCGACCCGATGCGAGGGTGAGCGGGCGAACGACAGCAGTTCGGTGATCAAGTCGCCGATGCGATCGACCTCGCCGGCGGTGAGGCTGAGAAAGCTGGTGAAGAATTCCGGATCGTGTCGCCGCTGCGGCGCGAGCTGAAAGAAGGTTTGAATCGAGACTAGCGGATTGCGAATCTCATGCGCGATGCCGGCCGCCAGGGTGCCGAGGGCCGACAACCGCCCGGTGCGCTCGATGATGTCGCGCGATCGCTTCAGCTCTTCGTAGAGCCGGGCATTCTCGAGTGCAATCGACGCTTCGGCCGCGAGCGTGCTGAGGAGTTGAAGATCTTCGGCGTAAAAGGCCTCGAGATTGCGCTTGCGACCGAGGGCGATGAAGCCGATGAGCCGGTCGCTGACGGCCAAGGGCATCGCGACCTCCCACCCGTTCTTCCGAAAGGTCTCAGCTGCCGCGCGCTCGGTCGCGTCGCTACTCGCTTCCAGTTCGCCGCGCAAGGCGATGTCATCGCGTCGCCGCAGAGTGAGGATGAGTTCGTGGGTCGAACCAAACTCGCCGATAGCAGCTGGAATTCCGGTGGCGTGGCGAACTAGATACGTCCGTTCACCGTCGTCCAACAGGAGCGCGAGCCGATCAAGGTGCAGCAGATTTGTCAGCGTGTTGGTCAGCTCGCTCAGCAGCTTGTCCCGATCCAGGATGCGAACGATGGAACGCGTGAAGGCCGCCAGCGCAGCGCGGTACTCGTGCTTCTCGCGAAACAGCGAGCGCTCGATGCTCGACTCGGCCCGCAGTCGGAGAGCGGGAAACAACACGCCGACCGCGATCAACATCAAGAGAATCGCCAACGAAAAATCGGAGTGGATTCTACCGAAGGATTCCCGCTGCAGCCACAGAGCAAGTCCGAATGCCGGCGCGATGAGGAGGAACGACACGGCGCCATAGGCCACGCTCTTGGTCAGGACCAAGTCGATGTCCATCAAGCGGTGCCGCACGATCGCGTAGGCCACAATTCCCGCGAAGACAGCGACGCCTAAACTCCCAAGCGGATAGACGGAAATGCCATACGCCGGAAGCAAGTTGGTCAAGGCCAACGGGAGGGCGATGAGTGCCCCCAATATCCAGAACTTGAGTTGAAGACGCAGGCCCGCCTCTGTGCCGGTACGGTAATCGTATAGCAATAGCGCGACTGTCGCAGCGAAATTTCCAAAGACAGAGATGGTGAGGAGATTGTAGAAGGAGGTGCCAACAGAGGAATAGCCCCACGCGAACGGACGGACGTCTGCGACCAGTAAGCCCAGGCCGTTGAGCACCAGCAGGACGCAGGCGAAGCCGTAGTCTATCAAGAGCGCGGTGCGCCAGCGGGACGATCGATTGGGGCGGAGCGCTACAACGAGGTGCAGGACGGCCGGCGGTGCGAACAGCCCTCCTACTCGCGCCCATTGAGTCAGATGCAGGGCTAGATCGTGGTTGGAAACTGCGTAGAGAACGAAGAAGTTGAGGTTCCAGAGCACCAGCATGCCGGCGAGGAACGTGAACACTCGTCGTAGCTCGGTTCGCGGCCCCACGCGATTCACGAGAATCGCGAGGGCTGCCGTCGCGATGGCCGACAGCAGCGGAATCAACCAGGCGTAGGTCACATTAAGGGTCACACGAGAATATTGGGCGGATCAGCGCCAATGAGCAAGCGAGCCATAGGCTCGCTCGAGTGCAAACAGCGCGCCTCCAACGAGGGCAAATCGAGGTGCATCAGGTGAACCGTCCCCCAGGTTGGATGATGCACCGTCCGACGCAGATCGCGAAAGAAGGCGATGCGATACAGGTTGCGCAGGCGAGGGAGTGCCAGCGTCACGAAGTCCGTGACCCCACGCTTGCGCGCGAAGGAGATGGCAAGCTTGAGCATCCCTACGTGCAGCATATGGTCCTTCTGAATATGCCGGCGGTCGGGTCGAATGCAGAATCGTGCAATCTCGGCCGGCGTTCGGTTGGCGGGCAGGAAATCGGACAGGGTGACGATTCGTTCAACGTCGAACGGGCGGAAGTGGCACTGCACGATCCGGAGAGCGGCAACCACGTCACCGGCCGGGTCGCATGCCACCAGGTGATCCGCCACCTCGTCGGCGTCATCAATTCCATCATGACCGAGTTCCGTCGTGTACACTTCGCGCCGCAACGCCAGTGCACCTGACAGTTCTAGCGGACTCGCGATCTTGAATGTCAGGCCGTCGAACAATCCCCCCCCAATCTGTGCCTCAGTCGACCTCACCCTCGCGACCGTGCGACCTCAAGGCAGCCCATCATCACTGCCATTCTATACTGTGCGACGCGATTGCTCTGCATGCTTGACTTTATGGTTGATAGGCACGTATTTTCCCAGCGCTGAGCTGCAGAGTCAACCGGACCACTGTGTGACGAACGTCGGCGACAAAATAGGCTGTACAGACCATCTCGATGGGGAGTCGGCGCGAACCACCCGCGCCCAAGTCAGAGAGCGACTACTCGGTTTGGTCAGTGAGCTCTTGAGGATACCCAGTGAGCGAATTGCGGGCACCGCAGCTCTGGATGGGGAGCTACGCATGGAGTCCGTCGCGTTCGTCGAGCTGCAGGTGTCGATCGAAGACACGTATCAGATCGAGATCGACCCCATCCGCGTGGTGCGATTGAATCAGTTTGACGCGATCGTTGACTATATCTACAGCTGCGTGGCACGTAGCGCGTCTCCCGTGTTCCGCTAGTGACACAGGCCCGGCGCGGGCGTCCTGCGTGTGACAGGGGGGAGCGTACGTGCGGCGTGTCGTGATCACAGGGATCGGGTTGCTCGGGCCGACCGGGAACGGGGTGCCGGCGTTTTGGCAATCCCTCATCGAGCGGCGGTCCGGTATCCGACGAATCACGCGCTTCGACCCAGCTTCGTACGGCTGCCAAATCGGCGGCGAAGTTCGTGACCGTAGCTACGAGGACCTTCTCGATCCGCGCACGCTGCGCACCACGACCCATGTCAGCCAACTCGCCCTGGCGGCCGCGGAACTCGCGCTGCGCGATGCGCGGCTGCCGGCGCAACACTACGAGCCGGATCTCATCGGGGTCAGCCTTGGCACCGCCCTCGGCGGCTGGCGCGAGGCGGAACAGCAGCACAGCATTCTGATGGAGCGTGGCGCGCGCCGCGTGAATCCGTTCATCGCCAACGCGACGCCGAACCACTCGCCGGGCGTTGAAGTCGCGCGGGCCGTCGGGGCAAAGGGCCCGCAGCTCACGCATTCGAACGGCTGCCCTGCCAGCTTGCAAGCGATCGCCGACGGGGCGGCGCTGGTTGCCAGCGGTGAGTTGGATCTGTGCGTTGCCGGCGGTGCGGAGAGCCCGCTGATCCCAATGGTGATCGCAGGCATGAGCCGCACGCTGGAGTTGTCGACCATCAACGATGACCCCGAGCACGCGTCTCGCCCGTTCGATCAGTCGCACAGCGGCATGGTGCTGAGCGAAGGCAGTTGCTTGCTCGTCCTCGAATCGCTGGAACAGGCGACCCGGCGAAGCGCGACGGTGTACGGCGAAATTCTCGGCGCCGCGTCGTCGTGCGACGCGGGCGGGATGTACGTCTTCGATCCGTCGGGCAACACTGGGGCGCGGGCGCTGCATCGCGCGCTCAGCCGCAGTGGGTTGAGCGCGACCGACATCGACTACGTCTGCGCGCATGCGAACTCGTCGCCTGCGTTCGATCGCAAAGAGACGCTCGTCATCAAGCGCGCCTTCGGCGAGTGCGCGGTGCGATTGCCGATCAGCTCGATCAAGGGCGTGCTCGGCCATCCGTTCGGCGCTTCCGGCGCGTTCCAGACTGCTGCGGCCGTCTTAGCCCTGCGTCATCAACTCATTCCGCCGACGAGCAACCTCGACATCGCTGATCCGGAGTGCGACCTCGACTACGTCCCCGGTGAAGCGCGCGCCGCGCGACTCCGCCAGGCGCTCGTGACCAGCTACGGCTACGGCGGTGTCAACGCGTACCTGGTGCTATCCGAGCCGCGCAGCGTGTAGCGGCGAAGTTCCACCGCGCATCGGCCCGAGGTTTTCGAAAGATTCTGGTGGGGACAGGCCTCTGTGCCTGTCCGGCGGGCCCGGAGGCCCGCCGCCACTATCTTCGACATCGCGCAAATCTCCACGCGGAACGAACTTCAGTCGTCCGTTGCGATGGCAGTGGGGCTTGAATACTGACTGTCGAGAAGATCGCGGACATTCCGCCCCGTGTCGCTCTCATTGCTCACGATCAATTCGCTTGCCCATGCTCACGCGCGCTTCGACGGTGAAGCCGAGGCGCTCGTAAAACCGTACTACCGCGTAGCTCGATGCGCGCACTTGCAAATTGATTTTCGGGCAGCCGCGTTCGCACAGGGCGGCCTCGGCGTGCTCCATCATGCGGCGGCCGACACCGCGGCGCTGCGCGTCGGGATCGACGCCAAGATAGTTGATCCAACCGCGGTGGCCATCGTAGCCGGCCATCACTGTCGCAACTACCCGATCGTCGATCACGCCGACGAAGAACAGCTCGGGTTGCGCTTGCAGCTTGAGGGCAATGTCGCGTTGCGGATCGTTCGACGACGTTGTCAGATCGCAGCGACGCCACAGTGCGACCACGGCGCCCTCATCGGCAGGCTGATAGAAGCGGACGAAGAGGTCCATCAAATGAGAGGCCTGGGAGTATAGGCTGTCCCGATCCGAACCCCAGCCTCCAACCCCTAGCCCCCCGCCCTCACCACACCGGCTCGCCTTCGTGGCGCACCAGCGCTTGGAAGGCTTCGGTCAATTTGCGCGTGACCGAGCCAGGCTTACTATCGGCGATCGGGCGGCCGTCGGCCTCGGTGACCGGCATCAACTCCGCTCCCGTGCCGCTGACGAAACATTCGTCCGCGGTATAGACGTCATAGCGCGTCAACCGCGCTTCACTGGCGGCGATATTGGCTTCGGCGGCGAGTTCGAGAATCGCGCCGCGCGTAATGCCTTCGAGCGCACCATCCTGCGGCGACGGCGTGAGCAATCGGCCGCTGCGCACGACGTAGAAATTGTCGGCGGTACACTCGGCGATGAAACCATCGGCGTTGAGCATGATGGCTTCGTGCACCCCGGCGCGGTTCGCATCGGTCTTGGCCAGGATGTTCTTGAGGTAGTTGAGCGACTTCACCCGTGGATCGAAGGCGTCGTGCGACACCTGCCGCGTCGCCGACGTGATGACCTTGATGCCGCTGGCGTACAGCTCGCGCGGATACACCGAGATATCGGTGACGATGATGATCACGCTGGCGCGCGCGCACTTGCGTGGATCAATTCCCAGGTCGCCGGCGCCGCGGGTGACGACGAGGCGGATGTAGGCGTCATCCTTCTCATTGCGCCGCACGGTCTCGCGCACCGCCGCAGTCATCTGCGCGCGATCGAGCGGGATGGTCAGCGCCAGCGCCTGCGCCGAGGCGTAGAGCCGATCGAGGTGCGCCTCTAGTCGGAAAACGCGCCGGTTGTAGACCCGGATGCCCTCGAACACCCCGTCGCCGTAGAGCAGGCCGTGATCGAAAACCGAAACCTTGGCAGCCTCACGTGGATACCATTCGCCGTCGATGTAGATGTGCATGCACTAACCTCGCTCGCGCGCGGCCTTCGGTCAAGCGTCGCTCGGCTTGGGCCACGGGCGGCACAACAACTGCGCGCCGCCGCTGGCGAGCAGCTGACCATCCGCCGACCAGATCGTCGTCCGGCCGCCAATCAGACCGTGCGCGGCAATCGCCGCCGACGCATCGCACAACAACCACTCCGATGTCGGAGCGGCGCGATGAAAGTGCGCGGTGACGTCGAGACTCGGCGCCATGAAGGGCATGGTTTCGGCTTCGTACGCCCGGCAGCACGCCGGCCACACCAGCGTATCGATCAGCAGCAGCGAGCGCGCCGCGTCGGTGAATGGATCGTCGAACGTCGCCGTCGGCCGGAAGCGATACCATTCGCGCCACTGCGGCGCGCCTGGCTTCCGCTGGCTCCACGGCACCCAATCGATCGGCCGCGACTCGAGGTTCTGCCAGAACGCGTAGCCGCTCTTGCGATCTTCGGGCGCAACCAACTCGTCAATCGACTTCAGCGTGTCGGGCGTCGGCACGGCCGGCATCTGCGCCACGTCGTGTTCGAGTCCCGAAACCTCATCGACGACCCAGACGATGGCTTCGAGGATAGGCCGCTGCTGCTGCGTCATCGACACGCGCACCGACGCCGCACGTTTGGTCGCACGCAGCGTGGTCACCTGCAGGTCGACAACATCGAACTCGGCGACACTGAGAAAGTGGCAGGTGAAGCTCGCGGGTCGACGAAGCGACGTCGCGACGCTGGCGGCGCGCAGGGCGATGGCGGCAACGTAGCCGCCGTTCGGACCCCAGATCTCCCAATCACGTGACAGTCGGGCGTGGTAGTGGCCGTCACGTTCTTCGACGGCCGTGTCGATTCCGAAGTCGCCCATGAGCGCATTGCGCCACAGGCACCGCCTCCCGCGCAAGGGTTGCGATCGAACATTCGTAGAGCAACGGCGATCCGCTACGCTCGCCCGACGGCACGTTGCGCCGTCGCGAGATCGTCGCGGGTGAAGCGGAAACGCCGCAGCGTCAGCCCCGACAAGAGATAGAACAGCGCCGGGAACCACGAGTACATCCACAGCATCCACAGCTTTACGGTTTCGCTCTGCGGCGCGCCGGGAACGTAGCCGACGTGTTCGAGGACTTGCAAAGCGGCGAAGCCGGTGACCGCGTTGCCGGCTTTGATCACAAACGACCACAGCGCGAAGTACGCTCCTTCGCGTCGCCCCCCGGTTTGCATCTCGTCGTGATCGATCAGATCGGCCACCATCGATGGCGGCAGCGCTTGGTAGTTGCCGAAGCTGACGCCGCCGAGCACCAAGATCACCGAGAAAAATCCGATCGTGCCTTCGCTGAGCCAGAAGCACGCCGCGCTGGTGAACGTCGCGAGCACGATCGCGATGCCCCATGTCCCACGCTTGCCGAACCGCGCCGCCACTCGGTTCCACATCGGCAGTGACATCACCGCGCTCAGAAAGTAGATCAGCAAGTAGTACGACCACGTCGGCAGCCACTCCGGAATCGACTGCGCCCACCACGCGGGCGTACCGATGATGTAGACGGCAATGTAGATCACCAACACCGCCGGCACCGCCCCGGCGATCGCACTGAAGGCGAACGCGATCAGCAGGACGCGGAACGGTTTGTTGCGCAGCGTGGCGATGACTCCGGCATACGGATTCATCGCCGGCCGGCCTTGAAACTCGGGGCGCTCACGCGCCACTGCGCCGGAGAGAAAGAGGAAGAACGAGGTCCCGAGGCCGAGGATCGCCCCCATCGCGCCGTAGCCGGCGCGGCCGCCGTAGAGATAGATCAGGTACGCCGGCAGGATCGTGGCGGCAAGCAAGCCCACCAAGCCCCACCCTTCGCGAACGGCGATCACTTGGGTGCGCTCGTGGTAGTCGTCGCTCATTTCCGCGCCCAGGCTGTAGTAGGGGATCGCGCCGATCGTCCAGATGAAATAGGTCAGCGTGTAGAGCACCAGCAGGTACAGCAACAGTGCGCCCTGGTTCTGCGCGGGATCGGCAACCACCGGCGGCGCGAACAGAAAGTAGAACGCCACGCCCAACGGCAGCGCCGAACCCATGATGTACGGTCGGCG
>JBGOUW010000677.1:0-2507 GCA_041477755.1 Binatia bacterium | reverse complement strand
TCGAAGGTCTCGAGCCTGATCGGATTGTGACTTTTCGGGCCCAACAGCTTGCCGAGCAGAATCATCACGACCACGACCGTCCCCGCGAGCGCGAACGTCACCAGCACTGGGAGATATTCAGCAGTCATCAGAATAGAGCAACTAGAGCTTGAATTTGCGACGCGCGGCGTCGGGCAACGGGTCTATCAAAGGTCGGCGGGAAGTCAAGGTTGAAGGACGCGTGAGTCGTGACTCGGGGTGGTCGAGGCCATCCGATCCGATCCGTCAGCTCCGACCACCCACGACTCACGCCTCACGGTTCACGTCTCACGACTCACGACTCACGGTTCGTGCTTGACACCGCGATGGATTACGGTTTGTCTACGCAGCGCTTTGGCGGGTGCGCGGAGATGATGGGCGCAGCTAGCGGGGAATCGACACATGGCAACACAGGGCAAGTTGAAGTCCAAGCGCAATGAACCGATACCGGCGGCGACCAGCCCGGTGACACCGACGCTGGACAACCCGCTCGCCGACCCTAGCCCGGTGGCCGATCCGCACGCCGAAGTGATCCCGACCGGCGCCTACGACCAAACGCTGCTGCAAGCCGAAGAGCTGCGCCGCCGACCCTACGCCGCCGCCGGCACACTGCAGATTATTCGGCAGCACGCGAAAGGCCGCATGACCGTGTGGGAGCGCATCGACGTCCTGCAGGACAAGGACTCACGCCCCGCGGTTCTCTACCAGAACTGGGGTCGCAACCTCGACGGCGCGTCGATCGTCACCGCGGTGGTCAAGATTCGCGGTCGCGATGTCGCGCTGTACGGCCACGACTTCACGGTGCGTGCGGGCTCGATGGACGCCACCAACGGGCGCAAGCTGGCCAACCTCATCTACCTAGCGGGAAAGCGCGGCATTCCTTTGATCGGCATGAACGACAGTGCCGGCGCGTTCGTGCCGGCGGGCATCGGCGGGCTCGACGGCTACGCGGAAGCGTTCACCGCGCTCCGCAAGATCAGCGGCGTCGTGCCCAGCATCATGTGTATGTTCGGCTTCAACGCCGGCGGCGGTGCATATCTGCCCCGCCAGGGCAGCTTCATGATCCAACCGGCGAACACGTTCTTCGGCCTCACCGGCCCGGTGGTGGTCAAGAGCGCACTGGGCGAAGACGTCACCCCCGACGATCTCGGCGGCCCCAAGGTCCATGGCGCGAGCGGCGTGTCGGACATCACAGTGGCCGACGAAGTGGCCGCGCTGCGCACGGCGCAACGACTGCTCGGTTATTTGCCGGACTCGAACAAAGTGGCGCCGCCGTTCGAGAGCACCTCCGATCCAATGGATCGCCGCACCACCGAAATCGACACCCTGCTGCGCAAGGCGTTCAACTCGCCCACCGGCTTCAACACGCCGCTCGATGTCACCATTCTCATTCAGCAGGTGTGCGACCACGGCGACTACTTCGAGATCCAGCCCGACCGCGCACGCAATGCGATCACCGCCTTCGGCCGGCTCGCTGGCAATGTCGTCGGCTTCGTCGCCAACAACAGCGCCGTCGCCAGCGGCCAGATCGACATTGATGCGGCATACAAGATCGCCCGCTTCGTGCGCTTCTGCAGCATCTACAATGTGCCCGTCATCTTCATGGAAGACACGACCGGATTCCTGCCCGGGCGCGACCAAGAGAGTCGCGGCATTGTCCAAGCCGGCCGCGCCATGCTCGACGCGATCATCGATCTACACACGCCGCGCATCCTGCTCATCATCCGCAATGCCTTCGGCGGTGCGTATGCGGCGTTCAACTCCTACGCCGTCGGCGCCGATATCGTGCTGGCGCTGCCCACCACGCGAGTGGCCGTCATGGGTACCGCGGGCAAAGAGTACACGTACAAGAAAGAGTTGCAGGAACTGCGCGCCAGCGCCGCACAACGACTCGACGAACTCATCGCCGCACGCGTCGAAACCGGCAGCCCGCCGGAAGTTGCGGCACAGGCAGCGGAGAAAGAAGTGGGCGACTGGCTCCGCGCCAAGGAGGCGGAATTCAACCAACGCTACGAGAAGGAGCTGATGAACCCGCGCGAGGCGCTCAGCCTCGGATCGATCTCCGAGATCGTGATGCCGACCGATCTCCGCGCCGTCCTCGGCCGCAACCTCGCGTTCCTGCTCCGGCGCTACGAGCCCGGCCCCTGGCAGTCGATCCAGCGGGAGTTTCATTGATGCTGACGCCCAAGCACGATCCGACCACCCGCAATCCGGCAATCCACCGCGATCGCCGGCTGGGTCAGTCGCCGTCCGAATGGGTTCGCTCGTTCGCCTGTGACGACATGGGCGTCCTCATCGTCTGCCGTGGTCCCATTCGGAAGGAAGCGATCGACGTCTTTCGCGAAATGGGGATGACCGATGTCGGCATCCTGATCTCCGAGCGCGACAGCATCGTCTTCCCACGCGCGCTGTCGCCGGAACTGCGGATCATGGACCCCAAGAACGTCCACCCGATCCCCGACTACACCGGCGCCACCAAGGAAGAACGC
>JBGOUW010000093.1:0-12267 GCA_041477755.1 Binatia bacterium | reverse complement strand
CGGATCCGCGTGTATCGGCGTCCATCGGCGGTTCCAACTTATTTTCGCTTTGGGGCTAGCGGCGGGCGGCGGCGGGAAGTCGTTCCTCCGGTTCTGGCCGCGGTGGCGAATCGCTGATGTGGCGGAACTGCTCTTCGTACAGCTGCGTATACAACCCGCCGCGCGCGAGCAGCTCCGGGTGCGGCCCGATCTCGCGCACTTCGCCGTCTTCGATCACCACGATGCGGTCGGCGTTGACCACGGTCGAGAGCCGGTGCGCGATGATCAACGTCGTACGGCCGAGCATCAGCCGACGTAAGGCGTCGTGAATCAAGTTCTCCGACTCCGAGTCGAGCGCCGAAGTCGCTTCGTCGAGAATCAGGATCGGCGGATCCTTCAGAAATGCGCGCGCGATCGCGATGCGCTGGCGTTGGCCACCCGAGAGCCGCATGCCGCGCTCGCCGATGAGAGTGAGGTAGCCGTCCGGCAACTCGTCGATGAACTCCGCCGCATTCGCCGCGCGCGCCGCCGAGAACAACTCGGCATCAGTCGCGTCGGGCTTGGCATACAGCAGGTTCTCGCGCAGCGTGCCGCTGAACAGGATCGGGTCTTGCGGCACGATGCCGATCTGATCGCGCAACGAGGCGAGCGTCACGCCGCGGACGTCGACGTCGTCGATCAGCAGCGCCCCGCTGGTCACGTCGTAAAAGCGCGGCAGCAGCGACACCAACGTCGACTTCCCCGCGCCGCTGCGGCCGACGATCGCCACGGTTTCGCCCGGCTCGATGGACAACGACACATGCGCCAACGCCGGGCGCCCGGCGCCGCGACTGGCGTAGCGGAACCCAACGTCGCGGAACTCGACGCGCCCGCTCACTCGCGCGAGCGGCGGCGCGCCCGGCGTTTCCGCGACCTCGGGGCGGATATCGAAAAACTCGAAGATGCGCTCCATCGCCGCCAGCGAATTGCTGATCACCACGCTCAGCTCGCTGAAGCGCTGCAGCGGCAAGTACAGGCTGCTGAGGTACGCGTAGAACGCGATCATCGTCCCGACACTCAGTGTGCCGTGCACGATCATCACACCCGCCACCCACACCACGATCAGCGGCGCGACGGCGGTGAGAAAGGTCGTCGCCGCCTGGTTGCCCGATGAGAGCTGCACGTTGGTCATGGTGAGATCGAAGAGGTCTTGGCTGGTGCGGTAGAAGCGCTGCGCTTCGTAGTCCTCGCGCCCGAACGCCTTGACCACGCCCACGCCGGCGATCTTCTCCTGCAGCTCGCCGGAGAAGTCTTCGATCATCTCCTGCACCGACCGACTGGCGGCTTTGATACGCGGGCTGTAGTAGCGGATCATCAGCACGTAGATCGGGATCACGCCGAGGGCGACCCACGCCAGCCGGCGTTCCAGCACGAACAGAATCCACACCACGAAGCCGAGCGACGCGCTGTCCATCCACACATTGGTGAGCGCGGAGCCGACGAAGTTCTGCGCCAGTTGGATGTCGCTGACGAACCGCGCCACGATCGAGCCCGAGCGCCGTTCGTCGAAGAACGAGTGCGACATGCTCTGGATGTGCTGATAGAGCGCGAAGCGCAGATCGAAGATGAGCCGGTGCCCGGCTTGTCCGGCCCAGTAGCTGCGGTAGTAGCTGGCGACGCCGAGGACGCCGTACACCACGAGCATGAACAGCGCGATCACGGTGAGTCGCCCGCTCGCCCCGGAGCCGAGCCATGGCGCGTGCGCCAGCACGGCGCCGCCAACTTCTTCGAACCAGCGATTGGTGGCTTCGGCCGCGTGCGCCGAGTTTGCAGCGCCGCCCGCCAGCAACACGTCAGTGAGGTACTTGAGAAACAGCGGAAAGATCAGCGGCAGCGTAAACTTGAAGACGCCGCAAGCGGCCGCGCCCGCGATCAGCCAGCGATGCGGCGCAACGTAACCGAGGAAACGCAGCAGCGGCGTGCGCACGTGCCCCGCTGATGTTTCCGCACGTCCCACCGTGGATTGCATGCCTCCAACGAAGCAGCCCCGGCCGGGTCGGTCAAGCGTGGCCCGCTCAGTTGCAGCTGTGGTGAACCCTGCTACGATTCGCCACATGACGATGGCAGAACGGATCGATCACGTCCTGCGCGACCGATTGCACGCGCTCCAGCTTGAGATCATCGACGACAGCCGCAAGCACGCGGGCCATGCCGGCGCGGCCAGTGGCGGGCACTACACGGTAACGGTGGTTTCGCCCGACTTCGCCGGCAAGTCGGCGCTCGAACGCCATCGCATGGTGTACGCTGCGCTCGGGGACCTCATGCAGCGCGGAATCCACGCGCTGGCGCTCACCACGCGCGCGCCGGGAGAGGCGCGGTAGCGAAGACCGATCACTTCTTGCTGGCAGGCTTGGCTGGCGGCTGGACGGCCTTGGTGTCGCCTTTCTGTTCGCTGCCGCCTTGCTGGCACTTCTTCACGTCGTCGATACTGACGATCATCGTCTCGGCGACGTCTTCCGCCGAGCGGCCGGTCGCGAGATACTTGCGCACTTGCTCGCAATTGACCGCGGCAGCCACGGGCGGCAAGGCCAGCAGGGCGACAACCACGACGGCGAACTTCACAACTCGTACACGCATTGCACCTGTTCTCCTTAGTGAGGGAATCCCAGTCGCTCGTACCACTCAACCAATCGAGCAGCAATCGAGCCGGGCGTATCGCCAAATGGCGATTGCTTGTTGCAGAGCGAAGCGAACCGGCCGTCAGCCGGTCTGCAGCATCTTGGCGCCCTTGGCTTCGCCGCCCGCCGCCGGCGTGGGGATGCCGAGCCGATGGGCGAGGGCCTGCGCCAGCTGCGCCGGCGACAGCGGGAACTCGCGCGCCGCGCGCAACGCGTGCTGGCGAAACTCGGCGACGTTGCCCGGGGTCGGCAGCAGCACCGCCAGTGCGATGTCGCGCGTCTTGGGATCGGAGCGCAGCCGACTCACCAAGCGCAGCCCCTCGCCGCGCGGCAACGAGAAGTCGACCAGCACGACATCGGGCTTGATCATCGGGAGCAGATCGACCGCTTGCCGGACGTCGAAGGCGACCGAGGTCGAGCAGCGTACGCGCCCCAGCACTTCGCGCAACGCGCCGGTCATCTCGACATTGTCGCTGACCGCGAGTAGACGCTGCACCGAGCCGCGCCGTTCGAGCAACCGCGTTACACAGCCATCGGGATCGATCGGCGCGGCGAAAAAGTCGACCTTGCCGAAGGCAAAGCCGCACGCACCGTCGGCACAGTACGCAAACACTTCGGCGTGTTCCGCATCGGCCGCCACCGTCGACGCGATCGCGGCCAACGGATCGTGCGCCCGGTTGAGCAGATTGACCGCCAGCATTTGCAAGCCGTTGCCCGGTGGCCCATCGAGCGTGTTGAGATAGTGCGCTTCCGGCAACGGACTCAGGATCTCGCGCACGTGATCGCGGAAGGCTTTGTTCTCTTCAAGGTGAACCAGCGTGAGCGGTGCGCCCGCCTTGATGGTGCGCGGCAGCGGGGGGGCGGCCGGCTTCGACGCGCCTGGCGCCGCTGGGTCGAGCATCGCAGGCTTGGCGGCGGGCTCGGCGGGCTTGGCCGGCACACCGGGGCGGGCGGGCTGCGGCGGCATCCGTTCTTCCGGTTTCGGCCGCGCGGCGGCGGCCGAGGCAACCGCGCGCAGCTCGAGCATTTGCTGTTCGATGTCGGCGTGCTCTTGGCGCACGAGGGCCAGTTGCGCCACGGCGTCGTCGCAGGCCTGACGCGTCAGGTTCAACTCTTCGTTGGCCTTCTGCAACTCAATGGTACGCCCGTGCAGCGTCTCGGCGCGCTGATTCAGTTCGACCATGTAGCCGGCGACTGCCGCCGAGTGGCGCTGCGCGGCTTCGGCGTGCTGGCGTTCGATCTCCGCGATCTTGGCTTCCAGGCGCGTGTTGTCGGCCTTCTGCTTGCGCGTGTCGTCGCCGGTGGTGCGCTCGCGGCGCAACTTCTCGCACTCGCGCTCGAGTTGGCCGTTGAGCGCCGTGAGCTGATCGGTGCGCACGTGCATCTCGCGCTGCTCGGTGTCGAGTTCCTCGATGCGCAGACCCATGGATTCCTGCGCCTGCAGCGCGCCGACGGTCTGGTCCTGCACCTCTTCGAGGTGGCCCGTGAGTTCGTCGCAGCGCTCTTGCAGCGCGCGCTCGCGCTCTTCGGCCGCCGCCAACTGCTCCGGCGACACGGCAGACACAACGGGAGCCGAAGCGAGCTGCGTCTGCAGCACGTTCATCTCGTGCTCGCGCGCAGTCACGCGCTCGGTCAGCAGCTGCGCTTCCTCTCGTGCGGCATCGAGGGCAGCCTGGCCACTCGCCAGCTGCGCACGCGTTGCCTCGATCTCCTGCCGCAGCGCCGCCTCGGCCGCGCGCCACGCGGCTTCTTGCTGCTCAATTTCCACGCCACCGGCGCGCAGCCCAACGATAGTCCCCTCCAACTCGTGCACCTGCAAACTGAGCGCACTCGTCTGCTCGCGCGCGGCCGCGGCCTGCGCGGTTTCGTCGGCGAGCCGATCCGCGAGCGTGTCGCGCGCCGCCACCAACTCGGCTTCACGTTGCGCCGCGGCTTGCTCCCAGGTCTCGATCTCACCGGCGTGTTGTTGGCGCAACGTGGCCGCCGCGTCGGTGAGTTCCTCGAGGCGCGCTGCGCGCGTCTGCAGCTCCGCGTCGAGATTCGCCAGCCGCCCTGCCAGCGCGCCGCCTTCGGCGTCACGCCCAGCCAGGGATGCTTCCAGCGAGTGAATGCGGGTCTCTGCCGCCGCCAGCGCGTCGTGTCGGCCGAGGATTTCGTTGCCTGCGACCGCAAGCTCCTGCTTCAACCGCGCCTGCACGTCGCGCGCGTCGGCGTCGCGACCGGCGAGTGACTCTTCCAAAGACTCGATGCGTCCTTGCGCCGCCACCAGCGCTTCCCGTTGGCCCGCCGCGTCGCTACGCGCGGCCTCGACATCCAGTTGCACCGCTGCCTGCGCGGCCGCATGGGCCGCATGCGTGTCACGCCACTCGGCATCGCGCTGCTGGGTCTCCTGTTGCGCGGCCTGGAGTGTGGTTTCCACTTCGCGGATCCGTTCGCCGGCCGCCGCGGCCTGATCGTGCAGGTGGGCGGCGCGGGATTGCTCCTCGGCGAGTTGGCTCGCCAGCGCATCGCGTGCCGCAACCAACTCAGCCTCGCGCTGCGCCGCAGTAGCTTGCCACTCGTCCAGCTCGCCCGAGTACTCACGCCGCAGTGCTTCGACTTCCGTGGTGAGTTTCTGCACCCGTGCGTCGCGTTCGCCCAGCTCGGTTTCGAGCTGGGCGATGCGATCCGAGAGCGCCTTGCGCGTGGTGTCACGTTCCGCGAGTTGCGCTTCGAGCGCCCGCACTTGCATGCGGATAGCATCGAGCGACACCGTGCGCTTGGACAGTTCGGCGCGCGTTGCGTCGAGTTCCGCGCTGAGCTGCTCGCGCGCTTGCTGGTCATCGCTGCGCAGCTGGGTCAGCTCGCCATCGCGCTGCTCTATGGTGATCTCCAGCGTCGCCACCTGGGCCGACAACGTCGCGCTCTCTGCCGAGCCGGCGGCCAGTTGCGCTTCGAGTGCGCTCAACCGTGCGTGCGCAGCCTCAGTAGTTTCCCGGCTTGTGGTCAAGTCGCTGCGGGCCGCATCCAACTCGCAATGGAGCCCGCCGCGCGCAACGTCCCACTCGGCCTCACGTGCCTGAGCGTGATCCGCCAGCGCCTGCAGTTCCTGCGCGTGCTGCTGGCGCGCGGCTTCAGCATCGGCGCGAAGCTGAGCGAGCCGTGCGTCGCGTTCGCTCGCGGTGGCCACGAGCGCGGCCAGTTGCGCCGACAGCTCACCGCCTTGCGCTTCGCGACTCGCCAGCTGTTCTTCCAGCGTGCGGACGCGGGCCGCGGTCTCGGCCGCGGTCGCCTGCGCACTCTGCGCATCGCTCCGAGCGGAGTCGAGGTCACCCTGCAACGCCTCACGGGCAGTCCGTGCGTCGCCTGTAACGGCCTGCATGTCCGCCAGGTGCTGTTGACGGAACTGCTCGGCCGCGGCGACGAGTTCGTCAATTCGCTGGTTGCCCACGTGCAGCTCGGCCTCGAGGGCTGCACTCCGATCGGACAGGGTGCGGTGCTCGGTGCTGGCGACTTCGAGCAGCTCATCGGTCTCGCGCGCGCGTTGCAACGCGGCATCGCGCTCGGCTGCGAGCGCCTTGGTGCGTTCGTCCAATGTCGCGCGCACCGATTCGAGCGCGTGGCGATGCTCTTCTTCGCGCTGTCGCGCCGCGGTTTCGAACACCGTGCGCTCGCGGGCGTGATCCTCATGGGCGGCGGCGAGCTCTTCTTCCAACGCTATACGCTGCGTCGTTTCGGTCGCCAGGTGTGCGTCGACGTCGTGCAGTCGGCCGGCGAGGGCGGTGGCTTCCTCACGGGCTAGGATCGTTTGCGACTCGATCTCTTCGAGCCGGCGGGCCAAGTCGTCGCGGGCGGTGACCAATTCGGCTTCCCGCTGCGTCGCGGTGTCCTGCCACAGCGTCAACTCTTCAGCATGGGCAATGTGGATGGCCTCGATCTGCTGTTCGGAGTCGGCGTGCCGCTGTTGTGCGGTGGCGAGTTGTTGGGCAACCGACTCGATTTGCGCCGCAGCCGCCGTGCGATCATCGGCATGTTGGCGGCGGAGATTCTCGATCGTGCCGTGCAACCCAGTTTCGCGCTGCTGGGCGACCGCCAGGTTGGCGACCAGTTGCGCTTCGCGTTGGGCGATCGTTCGCTGGGCTTCGGACGCGCGGCTGCGCTCCTGTTCCGATCCGTCGAGCGCCGCTTGCACGCGATCGCGATCCGCTTGCAGTGCGCTGAGCGAGTCGTGGAGCGCGCGCTGCTGCTCTTCGAGCGCGGCGAGCGTGTGCGTCAGAGCCACCTGCTGGGCGGCCGCCGCTTCCGCCACCAGGGTGCGTTCGGCCATGGTTTGTTGCACGCCATCGAGCTGGGTCGTCAGCATTTCGATGCGGGCGCTGGCCTCCGTGTGTTCCGCTTGCAGGCGGTCGATTTCGCCCTCATGAATGCCGCTCTCGGTTTCGAGGTCGGCGAGGCGGGTCTGGGCGGCATCGAGTGCGGTGGTCAGCTCGACGTTGGCGGTGTGCAAGGCTTCGGTCGCGGCGTGGCGACGCGTGAGCGCTTCCTGCGCTTGCTCGGCGCGTTTGGTTTCGGCCTCCAAGCGCACGCGCATGGCTTGCGTGGTGCGCTTCAAGCCGTCGATCTGTGAGAGCGCTTCGCGCAGGCGCGATTCGGAGAGTTGGACCTTCTCGCGGGCGCCGCTCTCGGCCGTTTGCAAGCGCTTGCTGAGGCTTTCCCGCTCGCGCCGCAGTTCGTCGATCGAAGCCTGCAGACAGATCAGATCTTCGGGGCTCGTTGTGCCCGCGCGTTCGTCGCGATCCATACCTGATTCGCTCACGCCGTGGATCCCGGGGAGAGCGCGGGGCGGGCGATTCTCCGCTCAGCGGTTGACGGCCTTTTAGCGATCTCGTCGAGGACCAGAATCGGATTCGGGGCCACGCCCACGGCCGCACACAGATATTCCGCCAGGCGTTCCGGCGGCATCTGCAGTTGCGCGCAGCCGGCGCGCACGGCGCAGCCGGGCATGCCCCAGACCACGGAGCTATCCTCGTCTTGCACCATCGTGGCGGCACCGGCGGCGCGCAGGCGCTTCATCCCTTGCACGCCATCGTCGCCCATGCCGCTGAGCATCACGACTTGCAGCCGTGGCGCCACGCTGGCGAGACTCTCGAACAACACATCCACGCTCGGCCGGTGCAAGTTGCGGCGCGCTTCTGCGTGCAGTTTGATGCGATCGTTCGCAAACTCCATGTGGCAGCCACCTGGTGCGATGTACGCCACTCCCGGCACGATCGGATCACCGTGGCGGGCTTCGACCACCGTGATCGCGCTGCGCTGGTCGAGACTGTGCGCCAGATCGCTGGTGTACCCCGGGGGCATGTGTTGCACGATCAAGATGCACCCGGGAAAGGGCGACGGCAGCAACGGCAACATGTCGCTGAGCGCGGCCGGACCGCCGGTGGAGGCGCCGATGGCGACGATCGGAAACAACTTCTCCGGCTTGAAGGCACGTGGCCGCGGACGCGCCGCCGCAGTGGAGCTGAGCGGTTCGATCGCTGCGGGACGGCGAACCATGCCAAACGATGCGGTGCGCACTACGCGCACGCGCGCGGCCGCGCGCACCTTGCTGCGAATCTCGGAGGCCTGTAGATCGAGATCGAGACTGACCCCGACCTGCGAGGGCTTCTCAATGATCTCGACCGCGCCATAATGCAGCGCCTGCGCCGCGGCCTTGCCGCCGCGCTTGGTGTACGAGCTGATGATGACGATCGGCACCGGGTGGCGGCCCATGATCACTTCGACCGCGCGCAGGCCATCGACGCGCGGCATGTTGACGTCCATGGTGATGGCGTCGGGCCGCAAGCGCTCGGCGAGTTCGATCGCCTCGGCGCCATCGCGCGCCGTGGCGATGACCTCGATGTCCCCTTCTTCCTGCAAAATCTGAGTGATGGTCCGGCGCATCAAGCCGGAGTCGTCCGCCACCAACACCCGTAGGCGGCGGTCACGCTCGATCGCGGGTGTCTTGTCCGGGCAAGCCCGCGCTTCTTCGGTCAACATCGACGTGCATCCCCCCAACTCTACCCGCTCACGGAGGCCGAGCCATTGCCGCGCATCGGTTCGGCGCGACCTTCCATGAGACGCTCCAGTTCCGCCAGCAACTGCTCCTTGGTAAACGGCTTGGTGATGTAGCCCTGCGCACCCGCCTCCTGCGCACGCCGGCGGTGCTTCTCGCTCGAGCGCGAGCTGCAGACGATCACCGGCAAACGTCGATACTGCGGATGCCGGCGAATCTCGGCGATCAGCTCGTAGCCGTGCATCCGCGGCATCTCGAGGTCGGTCACCACGATGCGGAAGCGCCCGCTGGCGAGTTTCTCCATCGCGTCGATGCCATCGACCGCGGTCTCCACTTCCAACCCACCACTCTCGACGAAGCGTTGCGCCAGCTTGCGCACGCTGATCGAATCGTCGACCACCAGCACCGCGCGCGCTTCGACCACCGGCGCGTCGGAGGACTCATTCATGATGAAGGTCGGTTGGCGATCGGCCACCGCCGCCAGCACGTCGAAGAGACGGCCGACGTGGAGTACGAAGATCACCGCACCGGCACCCGAAATCGTCGCTCCCGACAGGAACGGATGAGCGTCGAGCACGCGGCCGAGCGGCCGGATCACCACTTCCTGTTGCGCTTGCACGCGATCCACGATCAACGCCAGCGCGCGTTCACCGGCACGCAACAGCACCGCGACACCGTGTTCGCTCGGCAGGGTTTCCCCGACCAGGGGAGCGAGCAGCAACACCGGCAGCAGCTCGTTGCGCACGCGCAGCATGCGCTGGCCATCGACGTCGACAAGTTCCGACATCTCGACCGCGATGACCTGTTCGACGAAATCGACGGGCAGGCCATAGACCTGCGGGCCGGCCTCCAACAGCAGCACCTCGTCGATCGAGGTCGTGGTCGGCAACGCGATACGGATCGTGGTACCCAGCCCATCCTTCGAGTCGACCAGCAGGCTGCCGTTGAGCTTTGTAATATCGCGGGCGACCACGTCCATCCCCACGCCGCGGCCGGAAAGGTCCGTGACCGTCTCCCCGGTGCTGAAGCCGGGCCGGAAGATGAGCGGTAACAGTTGCTCGCGCGAGGGTGCGACCGAGGGGGCAATCAGGCCGAGTGTACGACCGCGCGCGGCGATGGCGTCGAAGTCGAGTCCGGCACCGTCGTCTTGCACGAACAGCAGCACGCTATTGTGGCGCTGAGTGGCGGAGATGCGAATCGTGCCGACGGTGGCCTTACCGCCGGCTTGCCGCACGCCCGGCGATTCGATGCCGTGCGAGACCGCGTTGCGCACCATGTGCAGCAGCGGCGCGTAGAGCGCTTCGACAATCGACTTGTCGAGTTGAACGTCGGTGCCCTCGAAGTGCAGGTCGACCAGCTTGCCTTCCTGGCGAGCGGCGTCGCGCACCGGGCGGAGCAGGCGGCGGAACAGCGTGTCGAGCGGCACCAGACGCAGGCGCGTGATCTGGCGCTGCAGACCGGTGGTGATCTTGGAGAACTGGCGTGCCTCTTCGCCGAAAGCGTCGATGAAGCCGCCCAATTGATCGGCGATCTCGCCGGTATCGGTGGCCAGCTCGATGACGCTGCGGGAGAGGATGTTGATGTCGTCGTATTTGTCGAATTCGAGATCAGTAAAGAAGTCATCCGCCGATCCACCGCGCTCTGTGGCGCCGTGGGTCTGTCCTCCGTTGGTTGGACTCGGCGCGCTGGGGGCGCGACCGGGCGCCAAGGTCATTTGGCGATCGCCGGTGTTGAACTCGTAGCGCTGCTGGAAGCCCTCGATAATCTCGGCCAGACGCGTCCGGCAGAAGTAGAGTTTGTCGCGCAGTTCCGCGAACGCTTGGATCTTGCGATCCATGCGGGTGCGACTGACGACCAGCTGACCAACCTGGTTCATCAGCGCATCGAGGCGGGAGGCCTGCACACGCACAATGCTGGTTTCAGAATCGCCGCCGCGAGCCGCCAACGATTCCGGCGCCGCGTCGCCTTCCGCTTCCGACACGCCCGTCACGCGGCGGCCGGATACCTCGGCCTCAACCGGCGTCGGCGCCGCCATCATCAAGGTGGTTACCTCGGCCCCAACGTCGCCGAGGATCGTGCGTTGCTCGTCGCGCACTCCGCGGGCGGTGTTGATCAAGCCGGTCACCGAGTCGGTGAGGCGGAAGAGAAAGTCGACCAGTTTGACGGCGTCGACCGACACTTCGGCATCGAGCACCGCTTCGAGCAGCGATTCGCCGTGATGGAGTTGCTCGGCGACGCGTTCGAGGCCAACCGCCGCCGCCGCGCCCTTGAGAGTGTGGAAGTGACGGAACAAGGCCTGCAACAGCTCGCGATCGTCGGGCTGGCGTTCGAGCTGCAGGAGCAGGTGCTCGGAGGCCTCGATCGCTTCGGTGGCGTCGATGGTAAACGCATCGAGGAGTTCGCGATCGAGTTCGGCTACGTTGGCGTCGACCAACAGCGGCGGCGCCAACGTCGGCAGCGCCGGCGGTTGCTTGCCGGCAGCCGCGAACAGCTTGGCCATCGCCTCGTAGGTTGTGGCCAGGAACTCAGGCGCCAGCGGCAACACGTTCGGCTGTTCCGCCGGCGCGCCGAAGGCATCCTGCAACTGCTTGCCGATGGCGGACAGATCGTTGAGTCCCACCATCGCCGCCGAACCCTTGATGGTGTGGAAGATGCGCGACAGCTGCTTGCACGCGTCGGCCTGCTGCGCCGGTTCGGCGAGCAGCGCGACGAGGTTGGGCACGCGTTCGAGGTGCGACTCCAATTCGGCGGCAAAAATCTCGGCCAGTTCCTTCGCCCACTCGTCGTCGGCGATGGCCGCGGACTCGGCGCGCGCTGCGGTCTCCGATTCGTCCACCTCGTCGCTCTCTGCATCTGCTGCCACGAGTACGGCGGATTCGTCGGCCGGCGGCAGCGCGGTGTCGGCGTCCGCGGCGCTTCCCAGGTCGATGCTCGCATCGACCTCGTGCAGATACGTTCGGGTACGTGGGGAGAACGTGAGCAGCAATTCGGTGTAGAGATTTTCCTGGGTCTCCGGATTGGTTCCGGCGAGACAATCTTCCAGCAACCGGTCGATCACCGGCAGGGCGGCTTGCATTTGGCGGAAGATGGCGAGTGCTTCGCCGGCGTCGCTCTGGCCGTACGTACCGGCTACTTCGGCGACGCGGTCGATGACGCTGCCCGCGCGGCTCAAGTAGGTAAGTCCGACGAGCGACGCCGTCCCCTTCAGCGAGTGACCAAGCGCGCGCATTTCATCGAGCGCGGCAATGTCGCGTGGGTTGGAGATCAACTGCTCGAGGCGGGCCTCCATGCCGTGGAGGAACCGCCGTACGTCGTCGCGGAAGAGTTCCCTGATGTTGTCGATGCTAAACCGGTCGGCCATTAGCTCGCGCTCCCCGTTCCGCTGGCAGCCATCCTGCCGAACGGAGCGCTCTCGCCACCGTGCCCGACAATCGCCGTGGGGCGCAGCCCGCGGCGAAAGATCACCGTTCCGTTGGTGCGAATGGGCTCAAGAATGTCGCGGTGGGCTTGAAGGGAATCGGCAAAGCCGGGGACGAAGAATCCGCCCCGGCGCAAGGCCGCCACTAGGTTGCGCACGAGGGCATCGCGCTGGGCGCCTTG
>JBGOUW010000130.1:0-10576 GCA_041477755.1 Binatia bacterium | reverse complement strand
TTCACCAAGCTGATCGAGAAGAACACCACCATCCCGACCAAGAAGAGCCAAGTGTTCTCCACCGCGGCCGACAACCAGAGCGCGGTGACCATCCGGGTGTTCCAAGGCGAGCGCGAGATGGCCGCCAACAATAAGCTGCTCGGGCAGTTCGACCTCGTCGGCATTCCCCCAGCGCAGCGCGGTGTGCCGCAGGTCGAAGTGAGCTTCGACATCGACGCCAACGGCATCGTCCACGTCAACGCCAAGGATCTCGGCACCAACAAGGAACAATCGATCCGCATCACCGCTTCGAGCGGGCTCAACGAGAGTGAGATCAAGCAGATGGTGCGCGATGCCGAGGAGCACGCCGCCGAGGATCACAAGCGGCGTGAAACCGCTGAGGCGCGCAATCAGCTCGACAGCCTCGTGTATGCCACCGAGAAGTCGCTCAAGGATCACGGCGGCGAAGTCGATGCGGCGACGAAGACCGCCATCGAGCAAGCGCTCGAACATGCGAAGAAGACGCTTGAAGGTCAGGATGCCGACGCGATGAAGGCCGCCGCCGAGGAACTCAGCACGGCGTCGCACAAGCTGGCCGAGGCAATGTACGCTAAGGCGGCGCATAACCACGACGCCGCGGGCGACGGGGCGAGCGCGGGCGGCGCCAACGAGGCCGGCGGCCCGCAGGAACCGAGCGGCAAGAAGGACGACGTCGTCGACGCCGATTTCGAAGAGGTGAAGTAGCCGACCGACACGCACCGAATACAAAAGCCCTCCCTCGACTGCGAGGGGGGGCTTTTGTATTCTGATCGAACGAGTTGAACCGAGGACCAGTGGCCAACAAGCGCGACTACTACGAGGTGCTCAGCGTCAGCCGCAGCGCGACCGACGACGAGATCAAGAAGGCGTATCGCAAGCTCGCCCTCAAGCATCACCCCGACCGCAATCCGGGCGACAAGGCCGCCGAAGAGCGCTTCAAAGAAGCCTCGGAAGCCTATCAGGTGCTCAGCGACGGCGAGCGCCGCGCGCAGTACGATCGCTTCGGTCATGCCGCCTTCGAGCAAGGCATGGGTGCAGGCGGCTTCGACTTCAGCGCCGCCGGCTTCGAGGACATCTTCGGCGATTTGTTCGGTGACTTCTTCGGCAACAGCCGCGGGCGCGGCCGCTCGCGCTCACGCCGCGGCGAAGATCTTCGCTACAACTTGGAAATCGCTTTCGAGGAAGCCGTCTTCGGCGCCGAGAAAACCATCACCGTACCGCGTTTGGTCGCCTGCGAAACCTGTCACGGTCAAGGCACCAAGGACGGCAGCGCCCGCACCAGCTGTCCAGCGTGCCGCGGCAGCGGCCAGGTGCGCTTTCAACAAGGCTTCTTCACCATCGCCAAGACCTGCGGGCAATGCAACGGGCAAGGCTCGATCATCAAAGATCCCTGCCGACGCTGCGGCGGCTCGGGCGTCGCGCGCACGACCCAGACGCTCAGCGTCAAAATCCCCCCCGGCGTCGACAATGGCTCACGACTCAAGTTGCGTGGCGAAGGCGAAGCCGGTGGCAATGGCGGACCGGCGGGCGATCTCTACGTCGTGCTTACCGTCGGCGAGCACGCGCTGTTCACGCGCCACGAAAATGAGATCGTTTGCGAAGTGCCAATCAGTTTTGTGCAAGCCACCCTCGGCGCCGAGATCGAAGCGCCCACCCTCGAGGGCAAGGTCAAGATGAAGCTGGCGCCCGGCACGCAATCGGGCAGCATCTTTCGCCTCAAAGGCAAGGGCGTGCCCGACGTGCGCGGCTACGGCCGCGGCGACGAACTCGTGCGCGTCAACATCGAGACCCCGCGCAAACTCAACGCCCGCCAGCGCGAGCTGCTCGAAGAGTTCGCCAAGCTCAGCGGCGAGGAAGTGCAACCGATGACCAAGGGGTTTCTCGACAAGGTCAAGGAGATCTTCGACTGAGTGTGCGGAAAAGCATGGGCGCAGCGCGAGACATGATCCGCCGCCAGCACGGACCTCTGACCCGCCCGCTTTTGCTGCTCTGCGCCCTGCTCTTCGCCGCGTGCACCACCGAGCCCGCGCCGCCGGCGGCGCCGCCAAGTGTGTTCTCCCGAGCGGAGAACGCGTTTCAACGCGCGGACTACGAGCGCGCCATCGAAGCGTACCGAGCCTTTCTCCAACACCCCACCGACGATGACTACGTGCCGCGCGCGTGGTACAAGACCGCGCTGAGCCAGTACCGCCTCAAGGAATACCGCGCGGCGCTCACCACGCTGAACGAACTCGCCTCCCGCTTTCCGAAAGACAACTGGCTGCAAGTTTCGACCCTGCGTGGCGACGTCCACCTCGCGCTCGGCAACACTGTGAGCGCCTTGCAAGCATGGTCGGAGTCGTGGCGTCTCGCTAGCGATGCCGATCGGCCGGCGATCCACACCCGCTGCGATCGGGTGATCGACACGATGAGTGAAGAGGAGCGCCTACGCGCCAGGGAAGTCATCCGCGACGCTCCCATTCGAACGTGGCTCGAGCGCACGCCGGCAGCGCTCGCGGCGGCGACGCCTCTCCCCACGCCGGGCAGCGGCGCCACCGCCCCAGCCGACAGCGCCGCCCTCGGCTCGCAACACATCGCGGCGTTGCTGCCGCTCAGTGGTCCGTCGCGCGCCTTCGGCGAGCGTGCGCTGCAAGGAATTCAACTCGGACTCGGTATCGCGCGCGATCAGTTGGTCGTGCAGGACACCGGCAGCAATCCCTATACGGCAACCACGGCGTTTACCGAAGTGGCCAGCCGCAGCGATGTCATCGCCGTCATCGGGCCACTGCGGAGTGAAGCGGCGGTGGTGATTGCGCCGCTCGCCGAAGACGCCCACCTGCCCCTGTTGTTGCTCGCGCAACGCGAAGGGCTCGCGGGCCGTTACGTGTTCCCGACGATGATGACCCGCAGCCAGCAAGCCGATGTGCTCGCGCGCGAAGCCCGGCGGCAGAAGTGGTTGCACGTCGGCATCCTCGCGCCGGATGACGGCTACGGCCACACGTTCACCGACAAGTTCCGCAACGCGTTTGAACGCGCCGGTGGGCGCGTGACCTGGGCCGACACCTACGACCCCAAACGCCGCGAGATCTCGGCGCAGCTGGTGCGTGCGCGCGAGTTCCGCGCGCAGAATGCCCTCGATGCCGTCTTCGTGCCGGACACAGCCGAGGCGGCCGTGATCGTCGGCGGAGCCGTGCGCGAGGCCTTGCCTGGCGTCGGCCTGTTGGGAGCGAACGATTGGAACGATCCCGCGGCATTGAGCCACGCCGGTGCAACGCTCGACGGCGCCATCTTCGTGACCGGTTTTTTTGCCGACAGCGCACGGCCTGCTACCCACAACTTCGTCGACGCTTTCCGCCAGGCCTACGGCAGCGCGCCCGACGTGCTTGCGGCGCTCGCTTACGACGCCGGCGCGGTCGTGCGTGAGGTTGTGCAACAAGCTGCACCGACGCGCGATGCCGTCGCCGACGGTCTGCACCACAGTCACCGCGTCGTCGGCGCTACCGGCGACGTCGAACTCACCGACGACGGCATCAAGCGCGAGCTGTTCGTTGTGCGCATCGCCGGCGGCAAGCTGCAAGAGGTCACTCCCTGATGGCCCGCGCGCGGACGCTGGTCACACTCGGCGAGTTTGGCTTTCTCGATCGGTTGCTACCGACGCTAGGACGCAACCGCGACGTGCTGGTCGGAGCTGGCGACGACTGCGCGGTGATGCGCTGTGGCAATCGCCGCCTGCTCATCACTACCGACGCGTTGGTGGAAGGCGTCCACTTCAAGCCCGAGTGGCTCAGCCCGCGGCAACTCGGGCGTCGCAGCTTGCTGGTGAATCTCAGCGACATCGCCGCGATGGGCGGGCGGCCGACGTCCTGCGTCATCAGCGTCGGCGTGCCGGCGAATTATCCGGCCGGTGACCTGTTCGCCGTTCACGATGGCATCAAGTCGGCCGCGCGGGCGGCTGGCGTTGCGATCGTCGGCGGCAACATCACACGAGCGAAGGAGCTGTTCATCTCGATCACGTTGCTCGGCGAGTGCGGCGCAAACTATCTCACCCGCAGTGGGGCGCGCGATGGCGACGAGCTCTGGGTCACCGGAACCGTCGGCGATGCCGCGCTTGGCGTGCGGCAGCTCGAACGCGGCGTGCGGCGCGGCCCCGCCGTGCAACGTTATCGTGAACCGCAACCGCGACTCGTCGCCGGGCGACTGTTCGCCGAACACCACGTCGCCACGGCGATGATCGACATCAGCGATGGCTTGCTGCAAGACCTCGGGCACATCGCCGCAGCCAGTGGCGTCGGTGCGATCATCGAAGTCGACGCGTTGCCGTACTCGCCGGCGTTGCGCCGACTGCCGGCCGCCGATGCGCTGGCGCTTGCGCTGCGCGGAGGCGACGATTACGAGTTGCTGTGTGCGATCCCACATCGTCGTGTGCCGGCGCTGCACCGCATCGCCAAGCGCTTGGGCTGCCGCATCACCCGCATCGGCCGATGCGTCTCCAAACGCGCCGGTATGGAACTGATCGGCGCCGGCCGCGAAGTCCACGTTGCCGCCGGCGGTGGATGGGATCATTTCGTGACTCGTGCTCATGATTCGTGACTCGGTCGGAAGAGAATACTGCGATGCATCCTGATCGTCTGCGTGAATTGCTCGAGCAGGTGCGCGCCGGCGCGGTCACGCCGGAGCAGGCCATGGAGCGGCTCAAGGCGATGCCGTTCGAGGACCTCGGCTTCGCCAAGGTCGATCATCATCGCGCGCTGCGCAAAGGCCTTCCGGAAGTTATCTTCGGCGCCGGCAAAACCGCGGCGCAGATCATCGAGATTGCAAGGCGGCTCAGCGACGGCGAACAAAACGTGCTGATCACGCGGCTCGAGCCGACGGTAGCGAACGACGTGTGCGCGGCGTTGCCGGCCGCGCGCTACAACGCGCATGCGCGCATCGCGTCACTGGTCCACCGTCCGATCGAGATATGCGGTCGCGGCACCATCCTCATTGTATGCGCCGGTACGTCGGACTTGCCGGTGGCGGAGGAAGCGGCGCAGACGGCGGAACTGCTCGGCAACCGTGTCGAACGGCTGCACGACGTCGGCGTCGCCGGAATTCATCGCTTGCTGGCGCATCACGAGTTGCTGCAACAAGCCAGTGTCGTCATTGTCGTCGCTGGCATGGAGGGAGCGCTACCCAGCGTCGTCGGCGGCCTCGTCGCCGTGCCGGTGATCGCGGTGCCGACCAGCGTCGGCTACGGCGCCAGCTTCGGCGGCCTTGCCGCGCTGCTCGCCATGCTCAACTCCTGTTCCGCCGGCATCACGGTGGTGAACATCGACAACGGCTTCGGCGCCGCGGTGGCCGCGAGTTTGATCAACCGCGCAACAGTCGACAGTGGGGAGTGAGCAGCACGGAAGTGCAGGGCTCCTTCTTTGGTAGGGACAGGCCTCCGTACCTGTCCGGCGGGCTGGGAGGCCCGCCGCCTCCGCCGGTGCCATGAACAACCCGGTCGCGACCGCACGATCTCACGTGTCGGTCTTCGGCTTGTTTGCCGATTCGCGTTCATCCACGGCGAGTTCGAAGCGAGTCAGCAACTCAACGTAATCCTCCGGCAGCCCCTGCTGTTGCGCGCCCTCCAAAATCAACCCCATGTAACGCGGCGATGGCTTGCGGCCGGGTTGCGTCAGGGATGACTGATAGGCAAACGCCTCGATCACTTCGCCGCTCTCCGCGAGTACCGGGACCGTGATGCGCTGGTACAGGCCGCGATGGACGCCCTCGGTGCGATCGAGCCGATCACACTCGGCCGCCGCGAGCAGGTACAGCGCGCCACATGTGCGCGCACCGATCTCGACTTCGATATTCGCCACGCCGCGCTCGCCCGGACCGACGGGGATGTTGAAGCACAGGCGATAGCCGTCTAGCCAACCCCAGCGCACCGCCAACGGCTGCATCTTCCGCTGCTCGACGAAAATCGAGCGGTGCAAGTTGCTGCCGTACGCGAAGTACCAGTGAGTCGCTGTCGCCATGGTTGGTTGGCCGCTGCCTGAACTGCTTGTGACATCAGCGCAGCCGACATAATAGAGGGGCCGTCCGACAAACGTCGCTGGAGGTGACCGGGAGGTGACCGATGGATCCACTGAAAGCGTTTCGACGGTTCGTGTTCTTCGCTGGGGCTTACGATGCCCTGCTCGGCGTCGCGATCTTCACCGGCTGGTCGACGGTGCAACGCATCGTGCTCTCCTCAGACACGCTGGCGCGCCTCACCGCGACCGACACGGGGTTTCTCTATTTCCTCGTGTGCTTCATGGCGTCGGAGCTGGTCGTCATCGGCGTCTGGCTGATGCTGGCGGCCCGCTCGCTGGCGCGCGCGCCGCGGATGGCGCTCGCACTGGTGGCCGGCAACGCTGTCGGGCGCGCGTTTTTGATCGTGCCTATGGTCGTCACTGGCGTCGGCTGGTTCGTGTTCGGCGGCATCCTCGCTGACTTCGCCATTGTCGCGGGCTATGTGGTGTTCGCCTTCCGCGCGCGCAGCGAACTGGCCCGTGTGCTGGCGGCGTGATCACCCACAAGCCCAACCCAGGAGGAACATGATGACGCAGGGACCCGTTTCCAAAGCCGTCCTGATAACCGGCTGTTCAACCGGGATCGGTCGCGCCACCGCCGAACATCTCGCTGCCAACGGCTGGACCGTTTACGCCAGCGCCCGCAAGCTCGACGCAATCACCGACCTCGCCGCGAAAGGGTGCAAGCTGCTCGCGCTCGATGTCTGCGACGAGACGTCGATGCGCACCGCCGTCGACACAATCGAAAAAGCCGAAGGCGCCGTCGGCGTGCTGATCAACAACGCCGGCTACGGGCAAGAAGGTCCGATTGAAGAGATCCCGATGAGCGAAGTGCGGCGGCAGTTCGAGACCAATGTGTTCGGCCTCACGCGCCTCTCGCAGCTGGTGCTGCCCGGTATGCGCCGCCAAGGGTGGGGAAAGATCGTCAACCTCAGCTCGATGGGCGGCAAGCTGACGTTTCCCGGCGGCGGCTTCTATCACGCGACCAAGCACGCAGTGGAAGCGCTCAGCGACGCCTTGCGCTTCGAAGTGAAGCCGTTCGGCGTCGACGTGATCGTGATCGAGCCGGGTCCGATCAAGACGCGCTTCGGCGACACCGCGATCCACAGCATCGGTGCCGCCACGGAGAGCCAGTCTCCCTATGCGGCGTTCAACAAACTCGTCGCGCAGCGCATCAACGAAGCGTACAAAGGGCCGATGGCGATGATGGCGGCGGGCCCCGAAGCCGTCGCGAAGGTGATCGAGAAAGCGATCTCGGCGAGGCGGCCGAAGACGCGCTATCCGGTCACGTTCGCCGCGAGGTTCCTGCTGGCTCTGCGGCGTTGGCTGCCCGACCGCGCCTTCGACGCGTTTCTGTCGACCCAGTTCACGCCGCGATAACGCCTCGAATTGACCTCCCCGTGACCCCATCCTTGGTAAGGAGAGGGGACGGATCCGTGTCCCCCTTACCAAGGGGTACTACAGGGGGTCGCATGGGCTTAAGCCCGCGGCGCCGTGAGCGATTGACAGCGCACGGCCGGCGCGAGTAGTCACTGCGCGACTTCTTGGTATCGAAGTGCGCAAACGACTTCTCGTCACCGCTGGTTGCATCGCTTCACTCTTGCTGTGGCTCGTGTCTGCGTCAGCCGTGAAGGCGCAAGGCCCGGCGTTTCTGGTCAAGGACATCAACACCAGTGGACGCGGCTCAGCTCCGCAGAACGTGCGCGCGGCCAACGGGATGATTTTCTTTACGGCCGACGATGGAGTCTCAGGTCGCGAGTTGTGGCGATCGGATGGCTCCGACGCTGGAACAATTCTGGTGAAAGACATCAACCCCGGCTCAGCGAACTCAGAACCCGGACCAGTTCAAGCGATCGGCAACGTCGTGTTCTTCACGGCTGACGACGGCACTCATGGGCGCGAGCTGTGGCTAACGGACGGCACGGCAGACGGCACTTCACTGGTCGTGGATCTCTATCCCGGTGGCAACGGTGGTGTGTTCCCGGATCTGAGGGCGGTGAACGGACGGCTGTTGTTCGATGGCGGCCGACCCTTCGAGTACGGGCTCTGGCAGAGCGACGGTACCGCCGCCGGCACGACCCTCATCGCTCCCGGCAGCCTCTTGTATCCGGCGGAAACGACGAAGCTCGATGGCAGTCTATTCTTCCTAGCGTTTGACGACGCGCACGGCAGCGAACTCTGGCGAAGTGACGGTACCGAGGCGGGCACCGGACTAGTCAAGGACATCGTCCCAGGCCCGGACAGCTCGTACCCGCAATCGCTCGTCGAGACGAACGGATACGTACTCTTCGCGGCGACGGAAAATGATAGCGGGATGGAGTTGTGGCGTAGCGATGGTACAAGCGCCGGTACCGTACGAGTGAAAGACATCCAACCTGGCGCGACTGGTTCATCACCGCGTGTGCTCACCGCCGTGAACGGAATCGTTTTCTTCGCTGCGGACGACGGCCAGCATGGCGTCGAGCTTTGGCGCAGCGATGGCACGGCGGAGGGCACGACGCTCGTTGTAGACCTCAACCCCGGTTCGGAGAGCGCTTCGCCATCGTCGCTCACCAACGTCGGCGGAGTCTTGTATTTCACCGCCGACGATGGTCTCAGCGGCGCCGAGTTGTGGCGCAGCAACGGCACGGCGGACGGCACGCGGCGCGTGAAGGATATTCGCCCTGGCTTGCTAGACTCTGCGCCGACGGCATTGGTGGCCCTCGGAGAGGCACTGCTCTTTCTTGCGAACGACGGCAGCGATGGCTTCCAGCTCTGGAGAAGTGACGGGACTGACAGCGGGACTGTCCGAGTCAAAGACATTCGTCCGACGGCAGCTGAGCAACCTGCTGCCGCGGTGATGAATGGGCGGGCGTTTTTCGTGGCCAGCGACAAGGCTGATGGCCCGGAGTTGTGGGCGAGCGATGGCACCTTCACCGGTACTACGCGGGTAAAGAACATCAATCGCGGGGCGGGTAGCGCCTTCGCGGTCTCGCCCGGCACGCTCCCGCTGGAATTCAACCAGGCGCTGGCATTCCCGGCCGATGACGGACGCACGGGGAGCGAGTTGTGGATCAGCGACGGCACAGTCGCTGGCACCGTCCAGGCCAAGGATATCAATCCCGGCTTTGATGGGTCTTCACCCCTACTGCTCACGCGCGTCGGTCGCACCCTGTTCTTTGCCGCCAATGATGGCGCCCATGGGTACGAATTGTGGCGCAGTGACGGGACAGACGCCGGTACCAGCTTGGTCAGAGACGTCAGGGCGGGTCCCCGCGGGTCGATTGATATCCGTCGCTCGATCGCGGTACTGAACCAAGTCGTCTTCTTTGCGGCCACTGACGGCAGTTCTGGGATCGAACTCTGGCGCAGCGACGGCACAGCTGAAGGCACGCAACGTGTGAAAGATATCCACCCGGGATCGGACAGTTCACTACCGGAGCTGCTCACCGTCGCAGGGAACACGCTCTTCTTCATCGCCAACGACGGCGAGCACGGTGGTGGACTATGGAAGAGCGATGGTATTGAAACCGGGACCATGCTCGTCAAGGCACTCGGCAATGGATCTGGGAATTTCTTCGTTCCCGCCCTCGTACCTCTCGACGATCGCGTCTTCTTCATACGCGTGGCAGCCGGCGGGTCGCAGCTGTGGCAAAGCGATGGAACAGAAGCTGGAACAGTACGCGTGAGTGATATCGGGGCGATCGGGTCTGTTGTGGCCCTGCACGACAGTCTCTTTTTTGCGCCATACGGTGGCGGACTGTGGCGGACCGACGGGACCGAGGGAGGTACCGTTCGACTGACGGAGGCATTGGCAATGTGGCTTGCGCCCGTCGGAGGCGCGCTTTTCTTTGGCGGCCGCGATGGCCACGGATGGGAACCGTGGAGGAGCGATGGCACCGTAGCGGGAACGATGCGGATCAGGGACATTTATCCAGGTGCCGTTGATTCGCTCGCGCCCGGCTCGTTGAACGGCTCCGTCTTTGCCGGTGTCCACGGTACAGCACTGTTTGCCGCAGATGACGGAACGAACGGCGTCGAGCTTTGGCAGAGCGACGGGACCGAAACGGGCACGTCGCTGGTGCAAGACGTTGCGTTGGGGTCGTTGTCGTCCGATCCTTCCGCCATCACGGTTGCCGGCTCCTATGCGTATTTTTCGGCCGACAACATTGTGCACGGACGCGAGTTGTGGGCGTTGCCGCTGGCGGCCCTGCGCGTGTGTCCGGGCGACTGCAGCCGGAACGGTCGGGTGACTGTCGATGAACTGATCGTCGGGGTCGATATCGCACTCGGAACCACAGCCCTTGATGAGTGCGTCCCATTCGATACGAACCACGATGGTCTTGTCACGGTGGATGAACTGATCGTAGCCGTGCACAACGCGCTCACCGTTTGCCCGGCGATCTAAGCCTGTCGAGAAAAGGAGGCGGGCGGGACGCCCGCCCTACCAGGAATTTCAGAATAGTCCGGGTGGCGCAGGCGTCCCGCCTGCGTCTGAAAGAGGGTGACGGAAGCCGCGTTCGAGCGTTTGCCGCTCGCGCCCTCAGTGCTATCGTCGG